>JBGOTY010000356.1:0-3560 GCA_041476745.1 Verrucomicrobiia bacterium
AGCACAAGAGGGACGTGATCATCCTGCTCGACTCGATCACGCGACTCGCGCGCGCCTACAACACCCTGCAGCCGCATTCGGGAAAGATCCTGTCGGGCGGCGTGGACGCCAACGCGCTGCACAAGCCGAAGCGTTTTTTCGGCGCGGCACGCAACGTCGAGGAAGGCGGCTCGCTTACGATCATCGCCACCGCGCTGGTGGAAACCGGCTCGCGTATGGATGAAGTCATCTTTGAAGAGTTCAAGGGCACGGGCAACATGGAATTGTGCCTCGATCGGCATCTCGTCGAGAAGCGCATCTTCCCCGCGATCAACATCGAGCGAAGCGGCACACGCAAGGAAGAGTTGCTCTATCATCCCGACGAACTGGAACGCATTTACATCCTGCGGAAAGCGCTCGCGGGCGTGCCTCCCGTCGAGGCGATGGAGCTGGTCACCGAGAAGCTCAAGAAGACCCGTTCCAACGCCGAGTTCCTGCTGGCGATGAAGTTCTGAGTGCGTGGCGGCATCTGCCCATGCGCCACCGACTTCTCATCCGCCATCTCGTGGCGTCGCTGCTAAGTTGCTTGCTCTGTGCCCGCGTCCAGGCGGAAAGAACCAATTCCACGCCCTCCATCGTCTCCTCCAAGAGCCGTGTCGTGCTCGTGCGCGATCCGAGCGCGATGAACAACTTCACCGCCGACGCGACCAAAGTTCACGCGATGGTTGCGGCGGGCATCAACGCACTCACGGGTGAAAAGGACGCGGCGTCGGCATGGCGGCACTTTGCTTCCAGCAACGACGTCGTCGGCATCAAGATCAACACCCAAGCGGGCCCACTGCAATCCACGCGGCGTGCCGTCGTGGAAGCGATTGCCCAAGGGCTGTGCGCGGCGGGCGTGACCGCCACCAACATTTATGTGTTTGACCGCGATCCGACCCGGATGCGCGCGGCGGGTTACTTGAGAACGGGCGCGACCAATCAAATGCAGGAAGTGTCCATCATCGATGGCACCGGCTGGGAACCGATTGCCTATTTTCAGGACAATCTCGCCGGCAAACTTATCTGGGGCGATCTGCTTTTCGGCAAGGACGGGGAGCAGGACCTCAGCAAGCGCTCGCACTTGCCGAAGCTCGTGACCGAGACGATCACCAAGCTCATCAACGTCCCCGTGCTCCAGAACCACGACGTGTGCGGCCTGGCGGGTTGTCTCTACAATCTCTCCCTCGATATGGTGGACAACACCCGCCGCTTCGAAACGGTGGGCCAACACGGCGACCCGATGATCGCGGAGATCTGCAACATGCCCCCGTTGCGCGAGAAACTTGTCCTGAATGTCGTGGATGGATTGATCGCCGGTTACGCCGGCGGCCTGGGATTCAAGCCGCGGTATTCGTGGCATTACGGCGCGCTCTACTTCAGCACCGACCCGGTCGCCATCGATTCGCTCTGCGTCGACGTCCTTGAAGCCAAATGCCACGAAGCCAGCGTTCCACCGATCCGCCCGCTCGCCACCCACATCGCCACGGCCACCCGCCTTGGCCTTGGCCAATCCGATCCCGCGAAGATCGATCTGTCCGAAGTGAAACCCTGACTACTTTGACTTGGTGGAGGGTGGTGTCGCCTTTTCTTCCGTCGCCGGTTTTTCCTCAGGCACCGGGCTCTTGGCTTCCAACGCCTGCTTGGCGCCATCGACGATGTCGGAGGCCGGCAGGATAATCGGCATCATGCCAAACACGTTGAGGTTGCTGAACATGAAGCCGCTGGCTTGGTCGGTCGGCGTTTTGGCGCTGCGCAGAAAGAGAATACCGATGAGCCTGCCATCCAGTGAAAACACCGGCGAACCGAGCGCGTAACCCCACATGGATTGGCCGAGCACATAAAACGTCCGGGGCTTATCGACGATGGCCTCGATGCGCCCGATCGAAATCGCGGGCACGCGATTCGCCACCTGGTTCAGACGGTTCACCACGATCACTTCGTCCAGAATCTGCGCCTTCGCATCCTTCGCGAGGTCAACAAACGGCAGCGGCTTCGCCGGCTTGTCGGACGGACGCAGGTACGCCAAATCCAGGTCCTTGTCCCGCAAGACGACCTCCGCCGGAATTTCCGTGCCATCCGTCAGCACAATCTTCACATCGGTCAACTCGCTTTCGAATTTGAACTGCGACATGTCCGCGCCGCGGGCGGCCATTGCCCGGGTGTATGTATCTTTCATGGCGCTGCTCGGATCGGTCGTCGCCAGCGAGACGACCGTCAAACCCGAGGGATCGATGACCGTGCCGGTCGTCTCGATTTTCGAGTCCGATTTCGAATCGCGTCCGCCCATCGAGATGCTCTGCTTGATCGCCAATTTCACCGTGACCACGGCCTGCTGGTATTTCGCCAGGATCTCGCGACCGGATTTCGCCGCGTCGTCGGCCCGCGCGGGAAACGCCGTCAATCCGCCAACCACCGCCAGTGCCATGGACAAAATCAACGTGTAATGTCTTTTCATCTAGTGATTTCCTTTCGCAATCTCCTTGTGGCCGTCCCAGTTCGGTTCCAATTCCAAAAACACCGTGTGGATTCCGCGCGCGGCCCGCAGCACAATGCTCTTCCGCTTTTCCGCCGCCACGCGTTTCATCTTCTCCTTCAACGACAGCACGTCCGTCACCAACTCGCCATCGACCGCCGTGATGATGTCCCCATTGTTCAGCCGGCCAATCGCCGCCCAACCCCCGTCCTTGACTTCCGTGACCATCGCGCCCGGCCGCCCTTCCGCCCATTCCTCATGCACTTTGTCGAAGAACGTCATGTCCCGCACCGTGAACTCAAAATCGTCATCGCGATACTTTTTCATCTCGCGTTCAAGTTTCGGCGAGCGCACCAACTCCACCGGCACGCTGAATTTGTCCGCGCCCCGCATCACGCTCAACGTCGCCGTCGTCCCGATCTTGTATTGCCGCACCATCGTGTTGAGAATTTCTTCGTCGCCAGGTTGCGAGGCGGAAATGCTTTCGCCGTCGAGCGCCAGAATCAAATCGCCCACCTTCAGCCCCGCTTTTTCCGCCGCGCTGTTGGTGTAAACCTGCGTCACGCGCACGCCGTTCAACCCCGGACTGCCCAGTTGCTCCGCCAAATCCCGCGTGATTGCCTGCGCGGCAACCGGCAACCACGCCTTCTGCGCTTCCAGCCCGGGATCCTCAATCTCCTTCAGGCCAACCTTCGGCACCGTCAGCAACTGCTCCGTCCCGCGCAAGAATCCGAGACGCGTCGGCACGGGCTTGGTCTTGCCCGCGGTGATTTTATCGGTGATCTCCATCATCTCCGCCACGTTGTGCACAGGCGCGCCGTTGATTTCCACCAACACATCGAACCCCTCCACCGGCGGCTTCGCGTCACTGCACGCTCCGCCGGGACGCAACGAAGTCACGATCACCCCGTCGCGACTCTTCAGCTTCATCTCGCGCTCCGCCAGCGCCGAAATGTCACGCACGGTGATGCCCCACTGCTTCAATTCAAAAGTCTTCGGCTGGCTCGGCTCGCGCTCCGTCGTCCGCGCCTTCAACGTCTTCTCCTTGCCGTCGCGCACCACGATC
>JBGOTY010000357.1:0-3553 GCA_041476745.1 Verrucomicrobiia bacterium
AACCCGACCAACAACTTCGATCTCAACCACGGGATCGTAACGGCGGGCGTGCACGTGGTGCGGAACAATCTTTCGATTGGTGGCACTGTCTCGGTGACAAACTCGGCAATCCAGCTTAGCAACAGTTGGCAGGTGGTAACTTCCCCCGCCGCAAGCACCAATGATGTGATTAGCATCGATACTTCTTTCGCTACGGCCCCGCGCCGTGACGATGGCAGTCTTCCGGAAGTCCCTTTCCTGCGACCCGTGCCAAACGGTCGGCTGGTGGACAAGGGTGTCAATATCGGCCAGCCGTTCTCGGGTTCCGCTCCCGATCTGGGCGCGTTCGAATCCCCAACATGGCCCTGAGAGGCGGACTAGACCAGCGCTGCCAAACTACCCGCCTTCACGAGTTGCTCTTCCATGTCCACGATTTCTTTGATGTTCTGGAGGAACCAGCGGTCGATCTTCGTGAGCAGGTAGACGGCATCAACTTTGAAGCCGGCACGGAAGGCGTGGCGGATGTAAAAGATGCGTTCGGCGCAAGGGGTAATGAGTTTGCGCTCGATTTCCTCGCGGGGCGGAATTTCCCGGCCGCCCCACGGTCCGCCGCTGAGGCCATGCGCGCCGATTTCCAGCGAACGCAGCGCTTTCTGCAATGATTCCTTGAATGTTCGTCCGATGGCCATCGCTTCGCCAACCGATTTCATCTGGGTCGTCAGCGTCGGGTCGGCTTGCGGAAATTTCTCGAAGGCAAAGCGCGGGATTTTTACGACGACGTAGTCAATGGTCGGCTCGAAACTGGCGGGCGTGGATTTCGTGATGTCGTTGGGGATTTCGTCGAGCGTGTAGCCGACCGCGAGCTTGGCGGCGATCTTCGCGATGGGGAAACCCGTGGCCTTCGAGGAGAGCGCGCTGGAGCGGCTCACGCGTGGATTCATCTCGATGACACAGAGGCGCCCGTTTTCGGGATTCACGGCGAATTGGATGTTCGAGCCGCCGGTCTCGACACCGATCTCGCGGATGCAGGCGAAGCTGGCATCGCGCATGAGCTGCCATTCCTTGTCGGTCAACGTCTGGATGGGCGCGACCGTGATTGAGTCGCCCGTGTGCACGCCCATGGGATCAAGGTTTTCGATGGAGCAGACGATGACCCAGTTGTCGGCCCTGTCGCGCATCACCTCGGTCTCGTATTCCTTCCAGCCGATGAGTGATTCTTCGATGAGGATTTCGGAAACGGGCGAGGCGTCGATGCCACCCTGCGCCATCGCATCGAACTCTTCGCGGTTATAGGCGATGCCGCCGCCGGTGCCGCCGAGCGTGTAGGCCGGGCGAATGATGACGGGGAAGCGACCGATCGTGCGCGCAACCTCACGCGCCTCGTCCACCGTGTGGGCCACACCGCTGACGGGCAGGTCGAGACCGATCTTCTGCATGGCCTGTTTGAACTTCAACCGGTCCTCGCCCTTCTCGATGGCCTCCGCCTTCGCGCCGATCATCTCCACGCCATGCTTCTGAAGGACACCGCTGCGCCAGAGCGCCATGGCTGTGTTGAGACCGGTCTGGCCGCCGAGCGTCGGTAACAGCGCGTCGGGTTTCTCGCGTTCGATGATCTTCTCGACCGCCTCCGGCGTGATCGGCTCAATGTACGTCGCGTCGGCAAATTCCGGGTCGGTCATGATCGTGGCCGGGTTCGAATTCACAAGCACGACCTTGTAGCCCTCTTCGCGTAAGGCTTTGCAGGCCTGCGTGCCCGAATAGTCAAACTCGCAAGCCTGGCCAATCACAATCGGTCCGCTGCCGATGATCAAAATCTTGTGGATGTCGGTCCGCTTCGGCATTTAGAAGAACTCGTTTTGCTTTACGTTGGGTTTTACACCCAGTTTCTGGTAGGTCAATTCCGTCGGGACGCGGCCTTGCGCCGTGCGTTTGAGATAGCCCTCTTGAATCAGGAATGGTTCGTAAACTTCCTCGAGCGTGTCCGGTTCTTCACCGACGGCGACAGCGAGCGAACTGATGCCGACGGGTTTGCCGCCGAACTTGTGCACGAGGGTCTCGAGGATGCGTTTGTCCATCTCGTCGAGACCGTGTTCGTCAATTTCCAGCATGGCCAACGCTTTGTCCGCGATGTCCTCGGTGATCTTCCTAGACTTCGCCTTGACCTGCGCGTAATCGCGGACGCGCTTCAATAGATTGTTGGCGATGCGCGGCGTACCACGCGAACGCCCGGCAATCTCGGTCGCGCCGCCGTTGTCGATGTCCACATTCAGGATGCGTGAGGAGCGATCAATGATGGAAGTCAGTTCATCGGCACTGTAGTAGTTGAGCCGTTCGGTGATGGGAAACCGCGAACGCAGCGGCGCGGTCAGCAGCCCGCTCCGCGTCGTCGCGCCAATCAGCGTGAAGCGCGGCAGGTTCAAACGAACGCTGTGGGCGTTCGGTCCCTGGTCGATGACGATATCCAAACGGAAGTCCTCCATCGCGGGATAAAGGTATTCCTCGACGACCTTTTGTAAGCGATGAATTTCATCAATGAACAATACATCGCCTTTGTCGAGTTTCGTCAATAAGCCGGCGAGGTTCGCGGCCTTTTCGAGCGCGGGACCGCTGGTGACAACGATGTTCACGTCCATGACCTTCGCGAGAATATGCGCGAGTGTGGTCTTGCCAAGTCCCGGCGGGCCACTCAACAGAATGTGGTCGAGTGATTCCTTACGCTGACGGGCCGCCTGTACGGCCAGATCCAACCGCTCTTTCACCTTGCCCTGGCCCTGGAAATCGGCGAAGAGACTGGGACGCAACGATACGTCCAGCGTCTTGTCGTGGATAGTCTCGGTGACGAAGCGTTCCGACATGCTTGCAAGATGCTAAAATCAAGACGGTCGAGGCAAGACTAATCACATGAAGAGAGCCTTACTGCTCGTTTGGGTTTCCCTGTCGCTGCTCGGCGGCTGTCAATCGACACCGCCACGGCATGCCCCGCTGGAAAACCAACCGCCGATTGCGAAGAAAGTCCCCCACATCACCACGATCCATGGCGAACGGCTGGTGGACAATTATCACTGGCTTCGCCAGAAGGACGGTCCCGAGGTTCTCGCCTACCTGCGGGCGGAAGATGCTTACGCCGACTGGTTCATGAAACCGACCAAGCCGTTGCAGGAGACGCTCTACAAGGAAATGTTGGGGCGCGTGCAGCAGACCGACCAAAGCGTGCCGTATCGCCAGGGCGATTGGTTTTACTACCACCGCACGGAGGAAGGAAAGCAGTACCCGATCCATTGCCGCAAGAAAGGGAGCGTCGATGCGCCCGAGGAAGTCACGCTCGACTTGAACGAGATGGCCAAGGGGAAGGAGTTCCTGGAAATCAACGTCTATGAAGTGAGCGACGATGGCAATCTACTTGCGTTTAGCACGGATGAGACCGGCTTTCGGGAGTACGCGCTTTATGTGAAGGATCTGCGCACCGGCGCGGTGCGCAGCGAGAAGATCCCGCTCGTCTCGAGCGCGGCCTGGGCGTCGAACAATGAAACGTTGTTCTACGTGACCGTGGACGACGCCAAACGACCGTACCGCG
>JBGOTY010000358.1:0-3539 GCA_041476745.1 Verrucomicrobiia bacterium
CCTGGTCGTGATCGACATCGCGATGCGCAAAGTCACGCCGCGCCTTCCGATCTTTACCATCGACACGGGTTTCTTGTTCAAGGAAACCGTCGAACTGATCCGCCAGGTCGAGCAGGAATACGGCGTCGCCATTGAACGGCTGCATCCGGAGTTGACGCCCGAACAGCAGGCCGAGAAGTATGGACCCGAACTTTACCGGCGCAAACCCGACCAGTGCTGCTATCTGCGCAAAGTGCTTCCACTGCAGAAGAAACTGCCGCAACTCGACGCGCTCGTTGCCGGCCTGCGGCGCTCGCAGGGCGAGACCCGTCAAGGTGCAAAAATACTGCAGTTACAGGAAACGGCTGAGGGCCATCGTTACATTAAGATCAATCCGCTGGCCGCCTGGAGCAAGGAGGAGGTCTGGTGGTACATCATCAGCCACCAACTGCACTACAATCCGCTCCACGACCAGGGCTACCCGAGCATCGGTTGCTCGCCGGACTGCTGCACACGCGCCGTGAAAGACGGCGAAGGCGAGCGCGCCGGCCGCTGGGCCGGTTCCGAAAAGAAAGAGTGCGGACTCCACACGTTCGCCGCGAACATCTGACGGCGCTGCGCGGGAGTTTTTAAAAATGGATCATCTCGACAAATTAGAGAACCAAAGCATTTTCATTATTCGCGAAGCGTTTAATAAGATCGAACGGCTCGCGATGCTGTGGAGCGTGGGCAAGGACTCGCAGACCATCCTGTGGCTCGCGCGCAAGGCGTTTTTCGGGCACGTCCCGTTTCCATGCGTGTTCATGGAAACGACTTTCGACATGCCGGAACTGGTCGCGTTGCGCGACCGATTGACGAAGGAGTGGAAACTGAACCTTGTCATTGCCCGCAATGAGGAGGCGCTCGCGCAGGGGATGAATCATACGCGTGGTCGCGTCACTTGCTGCTCGGCTTTGTTGAAGGAGAACCTCAAGAAGATTGTCGACCGCGAGAAATATGGCGGGCTCATTGTGGGTGTGCGCCGTGATGAAGACCCGACCCGCGCGAAGGAACGCTATTTCTCGCCGCGCGACAAGAACATGGAATGGAACGTGGAGGACCAGCCGCCCGAGCTGTGGGACCAGTTCAACACGGACCTGGCTGGGGGCACCCATCTACGCGTCCATCCGCTCCTGCACTGGACGGAGATGAACATCTGGGAGTACGCCGAGCGGGAGAAAATTCCGAACGTGTCGCTGTATTTCGCCAAGAACGGGAAACGCTATCGCAGTCTCGGTTGCGTTCCTTGCACGTTCATGATCGACTCAAACGCCGACACCTACGAAAAGATTCGCGAGGAATTGCGGACGACCAAGCGCAGCGAACGCAGCGTCCGCGCGCAGGACCAGGAAAGCGAAGACGCTTTCGAGAAGTTACGGCGTGACGGGTACATGTAATCGATGAGCACGAACACCCTTCAATCCGAGCAGTTAAAAATCGTTATCGTCGGCCATGTGGACCATGGCAAGTCCACGCTGGTGGGGCGCTTGTTTTACGACACCGGCTCGCTGCCGGAAGGCAAGTACGAGAAGATCAAGACCGCTTGTGAGCGGCGGGGGATGCCTTTCGAATGGGCGTTCCTGATGGATGGCCTGCAGGCGGAACGCGACCAGAACATCACCATCGACACCGCGCAGATTTGGTTCCGTACGAAGCAGCGCCAATATGTCATCATCGACGCGCCCGGCCACAAGGAATTCCTCAAGAACATGGTCACTGGCGCGGCGAGCGCTGAGGCCGCGCTGCTGCTGATCGATGCGAGCGAAGGCGTGCAGGAGCAATCGCGTCGTCATGGGTTCCTCCTGTCGCTGCTCGGCATTCGCCAGATTGCGGTGCTGGTGAACAAGATGGACTTGAAGGGCTACAGCGATAAGGTGTTCAAATCGATCGAGGATGAGTATCGCGCCTTCCTGAAGCAGTTCGGTGTCGAGCCGAAACTTTTCATCCCGATTGCCGCCGCCAAGGGCGACAACGTCGCCAACAAATCGCCGAACATGCCGTGGTACAGCGGCCCGACCGTCCTGGAAGCGCTCGACCGATTTCAAGTGGCCGAACCGCCCCATAATTTGCCGCTGCGCTTCCCGATTCAGGACGTTTATCGGTTCGATCACCGCCGCATTCTCGCCGGCCGCGTCGAATCCGGCACGCTTCGCGTGGGTGACAAAATCCTCTTCTCGCCACGGAACAAGGTCAGCACGGTCAAATCGATCGAGAACTGGCCGCACGGTTCCCGCGAAGTGGCGAGTGCGGGAGACTCCATTGGTGTCACACTGACCGAGCAGATTTTTGTCGAACGCGGGCAAATCGGCTCGGGTGAGCAGGATACGCCCATCGAGACGGATGTGTTCAACGCAAAGTTTTTCTGGCTGGGCCGCCAGAATCTCGAAGTCGGCCGCAAGATCAAGCTGAAGTTGACCACCGAAGAGGTGGAGTGCCAGATTCAGTCGATTGAGAAGTTGATCGATGCCTCGACGCTGGCGGAAATCGACACGAAATCGCGGCCCTTCGTGGCCCGCAACGATGTGGCCGAGGTCACGATTCGGACCAAGACGCCGATCGCGTTCGACAATGCGGATCGGATCGTCAACACCGGCCGCTTCGTGTTCATCGATCGCTTCCAGGTGTGTGGTGGCGGTGTTATTTCGAAGGGTGAGTATCCAGACCGCCGGCAGGTTTTGTCGGGGGTGAAGAGCCAGAACATCTTTTGGTCAACCGGCAAGATCACGCGCGAGACGCGCGAGCAACGCAATCGGCACAAGGGCGCCATCCTCTGGCTCACGGGCTTGTCCGGCGCCGGTAAATCGACCGTGGCCACGGAATTGGAGCGCGAACTGTTCGCGATGGGTTTGCACACCTATATTCTCGACGGCGACAACATCCGCCATGGTCTCAGCGCCAACCTTGGGTTCTCGCCCGAGGACCGCACGGAGAACATTCGGCGGGTGGCGGAGGTTGCGCGGCTGCTCATGGACGCGGGGGTGCTGGTCATCACGGCTTTTATCTCCCCGTATCGCGATGACCGCCGCTTGGCGCGTTCGCTGGTCAACGAAGGCGAGTTCGTGGAAGTGTACATCAACGCCCCGCTCGAAGTTTGCGAACAGCGTGACCCGAAGGGCCTCTACAAGAAGGCCCGCGCGGGTGAGATCGCCAATTTTACCGGCGTCTCCGCGCCGTATGAGCCGCCAGACCGACCCGAGTTGGTGGTCCACACGGACAAGCAGACCCCGGCGGAATGCGTGGCCCACATCATTGACTTTCTGAAGTTGCAGTACATCGACACGGACTGGAGCATCTAGGCGGCGAAGATTTGCTTTCGCGTCGTCGAGCGCTACGTTAGGATGAAACCGGCGAGGAGGAAATATGGCGAAATCGGAATCCAAGGTTCGCGAGAGACTGCAGTACCCGCTGGTAAGGCAATTCTCCGTTTTTCTCGAGAACAAGGTTGGCGCACTGCTGAATCTCACCCGCACATTGAGCGATTCAAATGTTCATGTTTGCGGGATCTCGGTTGTGGACACCGC
>JBGOTY010000359.1:0-3535 GCA_041476745.1 Verrucomicrobiia bacterium
CGACCAGTTCGGGTTGGCCACTTGCTCGATGACTTCCACGCCCATGAGGGTGACCGTCTTGCCGAGGATGACTTTCAGCCCGTTGCCGACCGGAATATTGATGTCGACGAACGCCTGTTCCAGATCACCGTCCGTCCCTAGGTTGAACGTGCCGCCATGGGGACTGGCGGAATGGATCGCGGCCGCGTCCTCACCGAATATCAAGTCCGCGCGGTAACCGACGACCCAGTTAGTGGGGTTGCAGTCGATGGGTTTCTCCAGCGCCAGTTTGAACTTGTTGAGCGCAAACTGGTTGGCATGTGTGTCAAACGTGCGCCCGACCACAGTCCTCGATCCATGGGTACTGTCGAAGTCGTACAGATAGGACGCCGATGCGAAGCCGCTGATCTCGGTCTGGCCGAGGAAATCCAGCGATTTCTGCGGGATGTCCGCCTTGGCGACCGCAATATTCTGCGTGCTGCTGCCTTCCAGCGCAGAGACCCGCTTCTCCAGGTCGTCGTTATGCTTCTTTTGTTCCTCGTAGAGCGTCTTGTAGTCCGCATCGTCCGCGTGGACGACAGGAACGCCTCTCATGATCAGCACCGCCGCAGCAATACCGATCCACACGGCCTTACATTGTTTGGTCCTCACCTTCATCTCCTCCGTTTATTGGGTTAGTATGTTGGGTCTTCTGCGTCTTCGTCGGCCACTCCAAGGCTACGGGGTCCCATGATGTATTGATTGTGACCCTGCAGCACCGAGGCACATCCACAGCAACCCGTCGCGATAGGAAACGGGGATTCCAGACAGCGGTTGTAGTTGCGCCTGAATCTGGGCGAAAACACAGGAACACGACACCGCTGCGGGAAACAAGCCTCGCATGGCCGCGAGTGTTTGCAACCCCTATGCCATGAGTTTTAATGAAATACACAAAATATTGTTTAGCAATTAGTTATGCTGATTCTCTCACTTCAATTTGACCCCGTCTTCGGCTGGTTGTTGACCAGCGTGGTCAAATAGCAACAGCGCCGGTTTCTTGGGAGATGCGTCAACGCCGATGGTGGAGGATGAGCAGGAGAACGAAGAAAAGGATGTCGAGCAACGGGATGAGCAGCGTCAGGATCCCGACTTGCTGACAGTGAGGCGGTCGTTGCGGAACAAGCCCACGTCAGCGTCGGTTGTATTCTGTCGCGATTTCGTCTGGAATTTCATCGCTGGTTCGTGCAGATTGACCGGCGGCGATGGGGTTCGCCTGCAACCGTCCCGAAAGCTTTTGGGACTGATGACTCCTACCACTGCGCAGAGGATGACATGTTCAGATTGTTGCTGCTGATTTCTGGAGGAGCGCTCGGCACGCTGGCCCGTTACGGGCTCAACGGCGTCATCTCCGAGCATCAGTCGAAACATTATCCGTGGGCGGTGGTCTTTCCGCTCGGCACGCTCCTCGTCAATGTCAGCGGCTGTTTCGCCATCGGTGTGATCGCCGCCGTCAGCGGCCCGGCGACAGGGCGCGCATGGCTCAAGCCCGAATGGCGCGATTTCCTCATGATCGGTTTCTGCGGTGGGTACACCACGTTTTCCAGCTACGGGCTGCAAACGCTCAATCTCGCGCGCGATGGCGAATGGCTGGCAGTCACCCTGAACATCGTCGGCTCCAACGTGCTCGGCCTGCTCGCTGTTTATCTCGGCTGGGTCTGTGGCCGCGCGTTGCAGGCGAAACTCCACGGAGGCGCACTATGAAACTCGAAGGCGAAGGTCAACTCCTGCGCATTTACCTGGGTGAACTCGACAAGTGGCACCACCAGCCGCTCTATGAAGCCATTGTACTAAAGGCGCGCGAGATGGGCCTCGCGGGTGCGACCGTTCTGCGCGGCCCGATGGGGTTCGGCGCGAACTCGCATCTGCACACCGCGAAAATCCTCCGACTCAGTGAAGACCTGCCGATCCTTATCGAGATCGTTGACAAGGAAGAGAAGATCAACGCGTTTCTACCCGAACTCGACAAGCTGATGGGTGACGGCCTCGTCACTCTCGAAAAAGTACATATCATCCACTATCGCGGTACCGCGCCATCTTAAGATCAATTCCCTGCCATGCGGCCAGCCTACCGTTCCATTACGAAACATACGACGTTCCGACTTAACGCCCCGGCGGCGCAAGAGGTCCGGGTGCTCGTCTGTTTGATCAAGGATGATGCGAAACCATTGACTCGCGCCTTACACAAGGGCCTCGATGGTGTCTGGAGTCTGCGGATGGAACTGCCTCGTGGGCGATACGTCTATCGATTTCTCGTGGACGGCAGCCCCGCGCTCGATCCGTCCGCACGCATCGATGTGGAGGACGACCAGGGCGGCAAGTGGAGCATGCGCGAGATCGGGCATTGACAGCGCATGCTGGACTGCGAGCGATCGTCAATGACGACGTATTGACACCCGTCCCGGGCTTTTTCGTTGCTGCGTGCGTGGCGAGGCGCTACAAGACAGGGAGCGAGGATTGTCATGAGTGAACCGATTCGTGTGATTCAATATGGACTGGGGGCCATCGGGCGCGCGGCGGCGCGGTTGGCGCTGAGCCGACCGGGGACCGAACTGGTCGGCGCGGTCGATCGCAATCCGCAACTGGCCGGTAGAGACCTGGGCGAAGTGCTCGGCCTTGACCGTGAACTTGGCGTGGCCGTGACCGATAAGCCGGTCATTCTGTTTGCGCAGACACAGGCCGATGCGGTGATTCATTGCACGACGTCGAGTTTCGTCGAAGCCTACGAGCAACTCACCGAAATCGTGCGCGCGGGTCTGCATTGCGTGACCTCTTGCGAGGAGGCGTTGTTCCCGTACTACCGGCACAAGGTGCTGGCGGGGAAGTTGGACGGCTTGTGCGTGCAGAAATCCGCGGTCGTGGTTGGTACGGGCGTGAATCCCGGTTTGGTGATGGACACGCTGGCGCTGCTGCTGACGATCGCCTGCCAGCGCATCGAAGCGGTGCGCGTGCTGCGCGTGGTCGATGCCGGGACACGACGCGAGGCGCTGCAACGCAAGGTGGGCGCGGCCTTGAGCGAAGAAGAATTCAAGGCACGAAACGAGCAGCGCAAGGTCGGCCACATCGGCCTGGCGGAGTCGCTTGTTTTTCTCGCCGACGGACTGGGTTGGGCGCTGGACGAACTGAATGAGAGCCTCGCGCCCGTGATTGCCAGCAAGGCAATCAAGACGGAGTTTCTCACCGTGGCAAAGGGCAACGTCGCGGGTGTGCGACAATTTGCGCGCGGTTTTCGCGACGGCAAGGAAGTGCTGACGCTGGAACTGCAGATGTATGTCGGCGCGCCGAATCCGCGTGACATGATCGAAATCGTCGGTGAACCGCCGTTGCGGCTGGTGATAGAGGACGGAGTGCCGGGCGATGTGGCCACGCCCGCCATCCTGGTGAACACACTTTCCCGTTTGATGGAATGTCGGCCCGGCCTGCACACGATGCGCACACTTGGCCTGCCGCGGATGGCACTATAAGCATGGCGAACATCGTTTACTTCGACCTGGAAACCCAGAAGAGCGCCGCGGAGGTC
>JBGOTY010000360.1:0-3515 GCA_041476745.1 Verrucomicrobiia bacterium
CTCGTTGAGGATCGTGTTGCGGGTGATCGTGAAAAGCCAGGTGGTGAATTTCGCGGTCGGCTGGTAGCGTTTTGCCGAGCGATACACCTGCAGAAAAACGCGCTGCGCCAAATCTTCCGCTTCCCAGGCGTCGCCGATGGCGCGATGGATCGTATTGATCACGGCCCGCTGGTGCCGCTCGACCAATTCCCGAAACGCGTCCGTGTCCCCCTCACGGACGCGCAACATGAGCGCCACGTCGGAATCGCCGGGAGTCATCACGCGCAATGCTACTGCACTCAGTTAAACACCGCAACGTCGCGGAAGTTTCGCCCGGCCGCATTCTTGCGAATCAAGGCAGGCTGTGGCCAAACCGGTCAAAGCGCGGTTGAAAGTAATGTTCGCGGTCAAACGACATTGCCACCAGGGTCGCGCGGCCCAGGATGCGGTCGCGCGACACGAACCCGAAATAACGCGAATCGAAGCTGTTGTCGCGGTTGTCGCCCATCACGAAGTAACGTCCGGGCGGAACTTCCACCGGCCCGAAAGACCGCATCGCTCGTTGCCGCGGCTCTATCCTCAGGGCGTGCGTCTTCCCCGAGACGGTTTCATTGAGAACCAACGCTGCCGGAACGTTGTTGTCAACCAACGCATAGGATGCCGTCTCGCCGTTGATGACGAGATGGTCGTCCCGTAGTTCGATGCGGTCGCCCGGCACGGCGACAACGCGCTTCACAAGCCGGATCCCATCCGCCGGCGACGGAAACACGATGATGTCGCCGCGTTGCGGATCAGCCCACTTGGCCATTTGCCAGGTGGTGAACGGAACCTTGAGGTCGTACGCGAGCTTGTTGATGAAGATCCGGTCGCCCACGAAGATGGTCGGCATCATCGAACCGCTCGGTACATCATTCCAATCCGCCACCGCCGATCGCAATGGTGCGAGAACCGCGACTGCCACCAAGGCGGGCAAAATCCATTCACGCCAGAAGGCCCGGAGTTGATGTTTCATGGGGAATTTGACAGTACGCACGGGCACTTTGTTCAATGAGCCAAAGTCCCGTGACGGATGCGCAAACTCCGCTTCCGCTTGCAGAGATACAGTGACCGCCATATCCTCGCATCGGAAGGAGACTGTTATGGCAGAAAACTCAAGTCCAAGATTTTGGTGGGTAGTGGCCAGCAAACCGGCATCTGGCTGGCACTGGAATGATTTCTTTGCCGATCCCGATAATAATTGGAACGCCTGGGGCGGCAAGGGAGGAATCAAGTCTCATCGATCCCAAACTCACATCAAAGTGATGTGCAAGGGTGATGTTGTTGTTGCATACCAAGCTTACGAACACAATATCCTTGGCCTCATTCTTCTCCGCAAAGGCAAATACCACAAAACGAGGGGAAAATGGGACACGTTCGACCTGAATCCCAAGAAATTCGTAAAACTCAATGCGGTTGTGAAACTTTATGATGTTCGTGAAATACCGAGAGCAAAAGACACTATTGAATTCGTGAGATATACACGGCCACAAGGAACTGTGTTTGAAATCACGCAAGAGGGCTGGACGCGTATCTTGGAGTTGATATCCAAGCAAAATCCCGATCAGCGGCATGAGATCGCAACCTTTCTCGCCAGATCGAACAAAATGCCCCCAACGCCAGAACCGAACTCGGATGATGGGCCTTATATACAAACCGGAGAAAAGGAATCAAAAACTATGCACCGAATTGGGCAGGGACAGATTCGACAAGCAGCTTTGGAACGTTATGGGAATCGGTGTTGCCTTTGTAGTATAGACGATCCGTCGCTCCTCGTTGCTGGCCATGTCAAAGGATGGGCGAAGGGGAAAGAGGCGCGAAGCAACCCAACGAATGTGGTCTTGATGTGTGCCCTTCACGACAGCCTATTTGGCAAAGGCTTCATGACCTTGGCGCCTTCAAACTATGCGGCTATAATTTCGCGCGGAAAATTATCTGAGAGAGCTAGAAATCAGGTAAAAAGTGTGACCCTAAACTTCCGTTTACCTAAGACTGATCCACCCGGAAAGGATTACTTAGTTTGGCATCGGAAAAATATTTTTCAAATGTAGGCTGTGGTATCGGCAGGGTGTAACTCTCCGCTCAGCAGTCTCAATCCGCTACGCCACGCGTCGGACTTCAAGGTCGCAGCAGACGTTGGTATTCGTCGTGAGGGCCAATCCAAAACCAGATGAGCACGCCCTGTTCTTCTGCAGCCAGAGCGCGATGTTCTGCGCCGATGCGCACGGACCACAAATCGACGCCGACCTTCTTGAAGCGCAGGGACGGATGGCGGGGGTTCTGTCGCCAGAGTCGGTAGTTCTTGCGGGCGAGGGTGCGAACGGCGGACGGAAGTTGACGGTAGGCTCGCCAGAACCGGGCGTTGGCGCGGCTATTCACGGCAGCGGGTGTGTACGCCCGGCGCGATAGTCAGTTTTGGCCTCTTCCACAAATTTGTCGAGACGGCCACTCTTGGCGTCGTGTTCAATCTCCTTGTCCCATAGTCTCGCGTCGTATTCGACAAGCCATTGGGTGAGTTGCATCACCTCTTTCGGGGAGAGCTTGGCGATCTCGGCTTCGATTTTCTCAACAGGACTCATAGGGGTAAGTTACTATAATGAGTTCCTCTCTGCAAGAAGCTAGGTGATGCCGGTCGTCAAGAGGTTACCACTTTACCTTCACGGTACGCTTCTGGCCCACGCGGTCGACGAACGAGACTTCGCCGAATTGTTTGCCGTATTCGTGGAGTTCCTTGGTGATCTTCACGTCGAAACAGCAGTACTCGGCGATCTCCAGGAGCCGGCCCTCTTTCCACCATTTTAACGCTTGCAAACCGTCGGCAATCTTCGGTGCGTTGAGTGTCGACTTCGCGACCGCATCGAGCGAGACACGATGGCCGAGTTTCTGTTCGAGATCCACCATCAGGTCAAGCGTCGGCGTCGCATGTAAGTCAAGCGGGGTGTAGCCATGCAGTACCTCGTAATCGAAATTGATGATGTTGAAGCCGATCACTTTATCCGCGCGGGTGAGTTGTTTCACCAAATCAGCGACCTGATCCTCCGAAAAAATCCGATACTGTTCGTCACCCGTGCTGTAGGTGACGCCGACGGACATTTTCATGTCGCGTTTCTTGTCCCAGCCGCCGACCTCCGCGGCGCTCTTCTGGGTTTCCAGGTCGAAGTAAACGATGTTCGCCATGCTTACAGTGCCATCCGCGGCAGGCCGAGCGTGCGCATTGTGTGTAACCCGGGCCGACATTCCACCAGGCGGGAAAGCGTATTCACCAGGATGGCGGGCGTGGCCACATCGCCGGGCACGCCGCCTTCGATCACCAGCCGCAACGGCGGATCGCCGGTGATCTCGATCACGTCACGCGGATTCGGCGCGCCCACATACATCTGCAGTTCCAGCGTCAGCACTTCCTTGCCGCCGCGCAGGCCGCGCGCAAATTGTCGCACGCCCGCAACACTGCCCTTTGACACGGTGAGAAACTCTGTCTTGACTGTCTTGCTGGCAATCAC
>JBGOTY010000361.1:0-3510 GCA_041476745.1 Verrucomicrobiia bacterium
ATGAGAATCGAGCCGAGTACGTTCCATTGGCTGAACAGACAGTTGAAAGAATGAAGGGGGGCAACCCGCAATAATCGGTGTGATATGAAACTCCTCTACCTCGATTGTTTTGCGGGGATCAGCGGCGATATGTTTCTCGGCGCGTTGCTCGATCTGGGCGTGTCGGAAGACGCGTTGCGGACCGGGTTGGAGAAGCTCCACCTGCCGGGTTATCGAATCTCTTCGCACCGTGTGACCAAGCAGAACATTTCGGCGACCAAATTTGATGTTGTGGTGATCGAGGATGCGGCGGTTCGCTCGCCTTCGCCCATGCTGCATGCGGTCGTCCATGAGCACCGGGGTTACGCGGAGATTGCGGCGATGATTGAGAAAAGTGGCCTGACGCAAGGTGTAAAGGACCGCGCACTGCACGTGTTCCGCCGCATCGGCGAGGCGGAAGCGAAGATCCATGGGGTTCCGCTGGAGAAGATCCACTTCCATGAGATCGGCGCGGTGGATTCCATTGTGGACATCGTGGGCGCTTGTATCGCGGTCGAGTTGCTGGACGTGGACGAGATCCACGCGTCCCCGCCGCGACTCGGTTCGGGTTTCGTGGAAACAGGGCACGGACGCTTCCCTGTTCCCGCGCCGGCGACGCTGGAGTTGCTGAGAGGCATTCCCGTCCAGCCGTCAAATGAGGCCTTCGAACTGGTCACGCCGACGGGCGCGGCGTTGCTGGCGGAGTTTTGCACGAGGTTCGGCCCGCTGCCCGCGATGAGCCTCGAGAAAATCGGCTACGGCGCGGGAACGCGCGATCTCGAGAAAACGCCCAACGTGCTGCGCGCGGTTTTGGGGGAAGCCAGCGCGGCGGCGAGCCAAGCGGAAGAGGCGGACGCGATCGCCGTCATCGAAACGAACATCGATGATATGAATCCCCAGTTATTCGGCGACGTGATGGAACGGTTGCTGGCGGCAGGCGCTCTCGACGTTTTCCTGACGCCGGTGCAAATGAAGAAAAACCGTCCCGGTACCTTGCTGACCGTTCTCTGCGAGCGCAGCGCGGTGGACAGCCTGGCGGAGCTGGTTTTGACGCACACGACAAGCTTCGGCGTGCGTGTTCATGAAGCACAGCGGCGCAAGTTGGCCCGCGAGATCGTGAAGGTGAAGACCCGCTTCGGCGAGATTGAGGTGAAAATCGGGCGGCTTCGTGGCAAAATCGTCTCGCGGTCGCCGGAATTTGAATCGTGCAAGCAGGCGGCGGCCAGGTTCAATGTGAGCGTGAAGGAAGTATACAACGAGGCCACGCGCGTGGCGGAGGAGATAGCATGATCGACAAAGAGTTGCTCGAAATCCTGGCCTGCCCCAAATGCAAGGCCGACGTGAAGCTCGAAGGCGAGAAAATCATCTGCACCAATCCGCAGTGCGGCCTGCGTTACCCCATCCGCGACGGCATTGCCGTGATGCTGATCGACGAGGCTGAGAAACCGCCAGGCAAATGAGCGAACCGACGCTCTCCGTGATCGTTCCCGCGTGGAACGAGGAGAAATATATCGGTCGCGCCATCGACTCGTTGCGGCGCGCCGCGCAGGTGTATGAGCGCGAGCGCGGTTGCGCGGCGGAAATCATCGCGGTCGATAATAACAGCCAGGATCGCACGGGGGACGTGGCGCGCGAGCACGGCGCGCAGGTGATCCTCGAGCCGGTCAACAACATCGGCAAAGCGCGCAACGCGGGCGCGAAGGCCGCGCGCGGCAGGTACATCGCGTTCTGCGACGCCGACAACCAGGTCACCGAGAACCTGCTGGTCCTGGTTCACGACCATCTGGAAGACCCGAAGATCGCCGGCGGGGGCACGTGGATTGAGCCCGAGCGTCGCAACTTCAAGATCAGTTTTTTCTACTTCCTCTGGGGCATCTATGTTCGCACCAGCGGTGTCGGCGTAGGAATGATGCACTGCCGGAAAGCGGATTTTGACTCGTTCGGCGGGTTCGACGAGACCATCTACGCCGCCGAGGACGTGCAACTCGCCTACGACCTCAAGAAAATCGGCTCACCGCGTAGACAAAAGTTCGAGCTGATCAAGAAGGGCTGGATCATCACCTCGACGCGCAAAATCGATCAGACACCGTTGTTTACCATGATCGCCAAGCTGGTCGGGTTCACCTTTGGCCTGCAAAAGAAGATTCGCAGCAAGCAGTACTGCGAACACTGGTACGAGAAGGCCGCGCGCTAAATCTTCTTGACCGGCGCGTCCTTTCGAAACCGCCGCCGCACCTTGCCCACCACCTTGCCCGCCTTATCCTTCAGATACGTATTCAGCCGATGCGCCCAGACATAATCCACCGCGAGGATACTCAACCCCAGAAAAATCAGCAGAAGCCCCGGCCCAGGCACACCGGGAACCATCAGCACCAGGCCGACGATCAACAGTACGACGCCGCTGGTGATCCGCAAGACGCGCTTCGTGTGATGAATCAGCCAGTTCATTCCTTCCAGTCCAGGTAAATCACCCCCGCATCCACCACCAGCGGCAAGCGTTCGAGGGACTTCCCCTGCCCCGGTCCGCCAACGCATTTGCCCGCCATCGGTTCATACACCGACCCGTGGGTCTTGCACACAAACAGATTCCCGTCGCACGTGAAGAAATCGTTATCGTCCAGGTCCAGCGTGATCGGCAGGTGCACGCACCGATTCACGAACGCCACCAGCTCACCCTGGAAATTCGCCAGAAATGCCTCCGTCTTCCGTCCGTTCGCGTCGAACGTGAACTTTTTCGTCGCGCCCGGTGGCAATTCCTCCACGCGCGCCAGTAAAATCCTGCGGCTACTCACAACCGTCAGCTTAGACTGCATGACGGTCTTTGACAAAAGCTTTGTGATGGCGCCGGTAACTTTCCGCGGAGGCGATTTGACACGCCTGTCCGCTCACGCTACGATGCAGTGGCGTTGGTTTTTCTCAAGGGTTGAACTCAAATTCACGAAAGGAATCTGATCATGGCGCACGAACTACCGAAATTGCCTTATTCATACGACGCACTCGAGCCGCACATCGACGCGCGCACGATGGAAATCCATTACACAAAGCATCATCAAGCCTATGTCACGAACCTGAATGCGGCGCTCGACAAGCACGCCGATCTGCACAGCAAAAGCCTCGAAGACCTGCTGCGCGGCATCAGCAGCGTGCCGGAGGACATCCGCGGCGCCGTGCGCAACAACGGCGGCGGCCACCACAACCACAGCCTGTTCTGGACGATCATGAAGAAGGGCGGCGGCGGTGAACCCAAGGGCGCGTTGGCCGACGCGATCAAGGGAGCGTTTGGCGAGTTTGCCAAGTTCAAGGAGACAATCACGGGCAACGGCATGACGCGTTTCGGTAGCGGCTGGTCGTGGCTGGTCGTCAGCAAAGACAAGAAACTGAAAGCGTACTCGACCGCGAACCAGGACAGTCCCCTCATGGAAGGCGATGTCCCGATCCTCGGCGTGGACGTGTGGGAGCATGCGTACTACTTGAAGTACCAGAACCTCCGCA
>JBGOTY010000362.1:0-3436 GCA_041476745.1 Verrucomicrobiia bacterium
CCCGCGACGCGCTTGCGGACATCTTCTTGCGATCGCGCTCGCTACGGCCGATGACCGTTTCAATTCGTCCGCTTGGCCGGGTGAATTTTCCCCAACAAACGGCGCGATAGGTTTTCTTCACTTCGCGGGATTTGAACTGCGCCACGAGCGCTTTGTGGGCGAAGTCGGTTTTGGCGACCACAATGCAACCGCTTGTGCCCTTGTCCAGCCGGTGCACGATGCCGGGACGTTCCACGCCGCCGATCCCCGCCAGCGCGCCGCGACAATGATGCAGCAGCGCGTTGACGAGCGTGTGTTCGTAGTTGCCCGCGGCGGGATGCACGACCAGGCCGGCGGGTTTGTTCACGACGATGAGGTCGTCGTCTTCGAAAAGAACAGCCAGCGCAATTTCTTCCGGCAGTGTCGCGAGTGGACGCGGCGGCGGGATTTCGACACGGATCTTGTCGCCGGCGCGCACCTTATAACTGGCCTTGGCCGCGCCACCATTGACCACGACATGGCCTTGCTCGATCAACTTCTGCAGAAAGGCCCGCGAATGTTCGGGGAGTTCCCGGCGCAGGAATTGGTCGAGGCGTTGCCCCGCCGCTGTGTTTGCAACAACGTGTGCCGACATTGTTCCCAATCAACGTCTCACGCCGGGCGAAGTTTCACGGTTTTGGGTGATAGCCATAGCGCCAGCGAAGCCACCGCGATCATCGTGATCGCCACGATCTGTCCGATGGTCAAGCCACCAAAATAGAAGGTGTTGTAGTCGCCGCGGAAGAATTCCACCACCAAACGAAGCGCACCATAGCTGAACACGTACAACCACCACACCTGGCCGTCGAAGCGTTTGTGGCGGTAAAACAGGCTCAGTCCGCCGAAGATGGCCAGATTGCCGAGCGCTTCATAAAGCTGTGTCGGATGCACTGGCAAGGATGCACTCGCTGAAATCCTCAACAATCCATGTTGTAGGTGGTCCATGAATGGCACGCTTCCAATCGGCCTACCTGTTGCGTCAAGGATTGCGGGAAACCGAACGCCCAACGGAAACCCATCGGGACAGACTTTCCCGTAACAGCAACCGTTGAAGAAGCAACCCATGCGACCAAAGGCGTGTCCCAGCGCGATCGACGGCGCGAAAACGTCCACCAGCTTTGTCAGCGGCAGCCGTTTGAGGCGGGCGTACACGACCGCCGCGAGGGTTGCGAAAATGAACCCGCCGTAGAAGACAAACCCTTCCCGCAGCGACCGCACCCCATCCGCGTGCCAACCGGCAATGAAATCGTCCCAGAAAAAGACAATGTGAAACAGTTTCCCACCCAGCATTCCCGCGATAATCAACCACACGCCAAGGTCGCTGATTTGTTCCACCGGGATCCCCTCGCTGCGCGCACGCCGGCCCGCCATCGCCAGTCCCACGATGAACCCGATGGCCACGAGCACGCCGTAGGTATGGATGTCGAGCGGGCCAAGACGAATGAAGATGGGATGCACGGCCCTTTCCTAAAGCTTCTCGTCGAGCACGATGCTGTTTTTCTCGAGGATCGTGCCCTCCGCCAAATCCAACGCGACAATGGATTCGCTGTAATCAGCCTCCGCGCGGATTTCGGCGGAACGCGCGGCGGCCAACTGCGACTGCGCCTGCAGGACCAGGAAGGTTGTCGAAGTACCCGCCAGCAGTTTCTTCTTTTCCGCGTCGAGTGACTCCTGCGCCAGACGCGTGGCGGCGCGCGCGGCCTCGACGCTCTTCAAGTTGGTTTCCACGTGCCCGACCGCGTTGTCTACCTGCACAACGATATCCTGCTCGAGCGATTTGAGGCTGAGCAATGCCTGGTCGGCATCCAGGCGGGCGATGTGGTAGTTGGCGCGTGCCTGCCGATTCCCCAGCGGCACCGTGAGCAGGACGCCAATGGCCCAGGTTGGCGTGTTGCCACCGGCCGTCCGCTCGGCAAATGTGTCAAAAGTGCCGCCACGCCCGTTGGCCGCATAGCTGCCTTGCAGGTCGATCTCCGGCCAGAGTTGGTTGCGGTCGAACTGCACGGAGATGCTTTGTTTTTCCAACGCATGTTTCAAGCTGAGGTAGTCGGCGCGCTTCTCCAGCGCGGTGCTCATGCTGAGATCCACGTCCATGGCGACCATTTGCACCAGCGGATAATCCACCGGCACCAGCGAGACGCCTCGCAACTCTGTGACCCGCTGGCAAATCAGCCGCTTCAGCGTGTTCTCATTGTCCTTGATCGCGCGCGCCGTGGTAATGACGTTCTGTTCGCTCCCCGCGACACCGGACTCTGCCTGGATCACATCCAGGGGTGACATCGTGCCGACCTGCTCCCGCTTGCGGTTCTCGTCGAGCAATTGCTGGGCGAGCGCCCGGGTTTCGAGGGCGGACTTGTGGTTTTCGATGGCGAATACCAACTCGTAGTAGGCGGTGCTGACATCGTTGATTTTGCTCATCACGAGCTGGACGAAATTCTGCAGCGCAATCGACTGGCTCTCGCGCGCGATACGGATGGTCGCCGCGTTGACCCCCAGTCCGAAGTTCTTCAATATCGGTTGCGTCAAGCTGACTCCCGCCGAGCCGGTGTACACGAAGTTGCTGGTCAAATCACCGGAGGTGCGCGTGCTGTTCCCGGACAGATCATAGCTCGCTCCCGTGGGCAGTTTCCCCGCGAGGCCGACACTAGAATTCAACGTCTGCTGCTTGAGCGAGGAAAGTCCGAGCGACTTTGCCTGGTTGGGATCCAGTGGCGTGTCGGAGTCCTTATAATTGATCCCACCGGAAAGCAGCGGATCGTACCCGCCTTGGGCGCCAATCACACCCCAGGATCCAATCGAGGGGTTGATGCGCTCGGACTTGATCTCGAGATTATTCTCCAACGCGCGCTCGATGCACTCGCGCAGCGTTAGTGATTTGACCTGGTTGGTAACACCGCCATCGGCGCGGGCAGCAGACGCCGCAGTCAATAGAACTAGTGGTGCAACGAACAGAAAACGAATGGATTTATTCATAGCGTAACGCTTCGATCGGATCGAGATTAGAAGCCTTGCGCGCCGGGTAAAAGCCGAAAAATACCCCGACCGCCGCGCTGAACAGGAAGGCCACTGTGATCGAACTAACTGAAATCAATGTGGGCCACCCGGCCACCGCGGACAACAGCTTGGCCGCTCCCACGCCCAGCAAAATCCCGATAACTCCCCCCAGTGAACTAAGCGTGATGGCCTCAATAAGAAACTGCAGCAAAATATCCCGTCCGTGCGCGCCGACCGCCATGCGAATGCCGATCTCGCGCGTGCGCTCGGTAACACTGACCAGCATGATATTCATGATGCCGATGCCGCCGACGACCAGCGATACGCAGGCAATGCTCGCCAACAGCATCGTCATGACGCGGGTGGTGGCGGTCGCCGCGTCGGCGATCTCCTGCTGGCCGCGAATGGTGAAATCATCGTCCCG
>JBGOTY010000363.1:0-3429 GCA_041476745.1 Verrucomicrobiia bacterium
AAATGTCGAAACCGAAATAAATCACTCCGGCGTTTTCCCCTACGCCTGCTGCCTGGACAATCGGCGCCATCGGCTCTACGTGAGTCTTTGGGGTGCTGCCCAGATTGCCGTCGTCGACCTGAAATCGCAGCAAGTGACCGCCCGCTGGCCGACCCAGGAACATCCCAACGAGATGCTGCTAACAGCTTCCGGCAGGACCCTCTTCGTCGCCAACGCCAATCGGAACACCGTCACCGTCATCGACACGCAGACAGGCAAAGCGCTGGAAACGCTCTCGGCTTCGCTCTACGCGAATTGGCCTTCCGGCTCCACTCCCAACAGCCTGGCGTTGACCCCGGACGAGAAGACGCTGTTCGTGGCCAATGCGGACAACAACAACCTCGCGGTGTTCGACGTCAGCCAGCCCGGACACAGTCGTTCGCTCGGCTTCATTCCCGTCGGGTGGTACCCGACCTCCGTCCGCGTGACACCCGATGGCCGCCATCTGTTGGTCAGCAACGGCAAGGGAGTCATTTCCAAGGCGAACCCCAATGGCCCGCAGCCCGGCCGGAAGAGTCGCGCCGAAACGCTGCCACAGTACATTGCCGAACTCCTCCACGGGACATTGAGTGTGATCGATCTGCCCGAGCGGGAGGCGTTTGAAAAGCAACTTGTGGCCGATACGGTGGAAGCGTACCGTTGCAGTCCGCTCAAACCGGACGCAACGGTTTCCGCCGTCCGTCCGAACGACAATCCGATTCCACTCAAACCCGGCGATCCGAGTCCGATCAAATATTGCTTCTATGTCATCAAGGAGAACCGCACCTACGATCAGGTCCTGGGCGACATGTCGGAAGGCAATGGCGATCCAAAGCTTTGCCTGTTTCCAGAGGAAGTTTCCCCGAACCACCATCAATTGGCCCGCGACTTTGTCCTCTTCGACAATTTTTACGCCGATGCCGAAGTTAGTGCCGACGGCCATGAGTGGTCGATGGGCGCGTATGCCACCGATTTCGTGGAGAAGTCGTGGCCGCTCCAGTACGGCCACAACAAGAGCAAGAAGTATATCTACCCCGCCGAAGGAATTTTCCCGATGGCCACCCCCGCCGGCGGCTATCTTTGGGATCGCGCCGCGGAAGCCGGCGTGAGCTACCGCAGTTACGGCGAATTCGTCGCCAACGGAAAAACACCGGACGATCCGGCGGTGCCGCGCGTGAAAGCCCTGCGCGGCCATATCGACGAAAACTATCGCGGCTTCGACCTGGAATACCCGGACGCAAAACGGGCGGACCGTTTCCTGGAGGAACTCAAGCGATTCGAAGGTGAAGGCGACATGCCGCGCCTGCAGGTGGTCCGTCTGCCCGGCGATCACACCTTTGGAGTGCGGCTGGATAAGAGAACACCGAGCGCCTGTGTCGCCGATAACGATGCCGCGTTGGGACGGATCATCGAGGGCATCAGCCATTCACCGTTCTGGTCGCAAACCGCCATCTTCGTCGTGGAAGACGACGCGCAGAACGGCGCCGACCACATCGATGCGCATCGCACGCTGGGGTTTGTCGTCAGCCCGTACCTGAAACGTCATCTCGTCGATTCGACCATGTACTCCACCAGCAGCATGTTGCGGACAATCGAATTGATTCTTGGACTAAAACCCATGTCGCAGTTTGATGCCGCCGCCACTCCGATGTTCAATGCGTTCCAAAGCACGCCCGATGTGCGTCCTTACACCTCGCTCCCCGCCCGCATCGATTTGCAGGAAAAGAACACGAAAACATCCTGGGGCGAAAAAGTTTCGCGAACCATGGATTTCTCCAAGGAGGACGCCGTTGATGACCTGCTCCTCAACGAAGTCATCTGGCGCTCCGTTCGCGGCGACGATTCTCCCATGCCCGCACCCACCCGCGCCCTTTCGTCTTTCCCCACGGCAAGAGCAAGTCAGACGACGACTGACCTCGCGCGATGGTAGCTTGTGAAATCGCTTGCCGGCAAAAATGATCGCTAGTGCCCTTCTTCATGCGGGACGGGATGGGGCGGCGGGCCGTCGCGGAATTCGGAATGACGCACTTTGCCGCCGGCGTGGCTGATCCAGGCGCCCGCCGCGAGCGAGGCAAAAGTGAAAACGAGCGTCGCGAGCGCGAGCGGCAATTGCGTGCGCGGACGGAACCGCGGAAGAATGAGCGCGGTCGTCGCGACGATTGCCGTCGCGTAAAACGCCCACGACCCGATGTCGGCTCGGTGCCTGTGGACATCCAGCCACTGCTGCCCATCTTGATTCGACATCGAATGGACACGATCGTACGCACGGTCGCCGTATTCCCCAACCGGCCAGACGGAAAGAGCCGCGAAGATTACCACGACAAGCGCCGTGATGTGGGCGGGCCGGCTTCTCAGAATCAGCGCGACGATGAGCGCCAAAATCCCGCACATCATGGCATAGACAGGAAGCGGGTTGAGCAGGACGTGGATGTATTCCGGCTGCTGGAGTTGCCGGAGGAAGTCATGGAATTCAAGCATGGCGTTCCCGCATTCGTTCGTAGGCGCGACCCGTTGAATACAACAAATCGCCTGGGTGCGCGCCCGTCATTTCACTCGCCGACTCTTAACTATTTCTGGATTTCCGCGTTGGAGATTAGGTTGATCCCATCGCGGGTGGCGAGTTTGCCTTTGACCGTGATGGTCTTCCCGGCGTATTCGGCCAGCGTCTTGTTGAGCGGCTTGTGTTCGCCAATCAGCAAATAGGTCTTGCCGTCTTCGCCTTTGATTCCCACGGGCAAGCCGGACTCAATGCACGTCGCCGCGCACTGGGCGTGCTTTTCGCCATGAGCTCCGTGGTCGAGGTAACAAGCCATATCGAGGACCTCTCCTTTGACGGTCACTTGGGCGCTGGCATCGGTCTTTTGATCCTCCGCCTGCACGCTCCACGCCATGATCAAACCAACGGCAAACGCGACACTCAATGCAACGAGCTTTTTCATCAACTTCTCCTTCTGTTTGGTTGTTCGGTTTTTGCGAAAGGATGACCGCTAACAATTCTGCTGCCAACATGCTTCAAGTCATTCAATAGTTCCAGTTATCCTGCCTGAATCTCCCCCAAGGCTTCCGGAGCGAGCGACGGTTTCACTTCCTTGTGCCATTTCCAGAGCAGGTAGATGGCGGGATAGACGAGTAGTTCCATCAGGAACGAGGTGAACAGGCCGCCGACCATGGGGGCGGCGATGCGTTTCATCATGTCCGCGCCGCTGCCGACCGACCACATGATCGGCATCAAGCCCATCACCGCCGCGCCCACGGTCATCATCTTCGGGCGGATACGTTTCACCGCGCCGTGGATGATGGCCTCGTGCAGCTCGGACCGGCTGCGGAGCTTGCCGCTGCGTTTCGCGTCGTCGTACGACAAATCCAAAAACAGCAGCATGAACACACCCGTCTCGGCGTCCAATCCCATCA
>JBGOTY010000364.1:0-3384 GCA_041476745.1 Verrucomicrobiia bacterium
CGACAGGGAAACTGCCGCTGGACCATTTCGCGCCCTTCGTGTACCCGGCCGCCGTCACAGACTTGCCCATCCGATCCAGCGCGATGATCGAATCCGGCTGGTCCTCCCAGATCAGGCCAACCGAATACGAATAACTGATCGCCATGCTGGCAGCCGAGTTCGTCAACGGATAGCTGGTCTGTAACTTCGCCGCAGTATCGCTCGGACACGTGAAAATCTTCGCCGAAGTGATGACGTTGCTCAACAGATTGTACGAGCCCGGCAACGTGGGATTGCTGGCGAGGTCCTGGGGCATCCGGCCGTTGTAACCGTCCGCGTACATCGCGATGCCCAGGCCGATTTGCTTGAGGTTGTTCAGGCAGGCAGCGCGACGCCCTTTTTCGCGGGCCATGCCGAGCGCCGGCAGCAGCATCGCCGCGAGAATCCCAATGATCGCGATAACCACCAACAGTTCGATGAGGGTGAACCCGGTTCTGTCTCTCGTGGAGCGTTTCATAGCACGGTCCTCCGTTCGGTTGTTCCAGGACTGCATGCCCAGGCCTGCATAACACTACACCGGCACCCCTCCAGAGGCATGTAAACACCCTGTAAAAAAAACCGTACAGATGAGCAGTATGAATGGGGCCACCCGCCGGCTTGTCGCGCCGATGTGTCAACGAAGTCAGAAGCTCCAGCGAACGCGGATACTCAACAATTTATGGATAGTGCTATCCATAAACCGCGCGACACGGCGAAGATCATGCGGAGTGTTTCAACGCGTATGCCAATGCCACGAATAAACAAAAGACCACAACGGCCAAACATGCTTCTGCTAGAATAGTACGTTTCACAGCTTGCGGACGCACGATCCACCACAGAATGTCCAGGTTCTCCATCTCATCCGTGCAGAAGCCTCGGTACACGATCCAAAATGAAAGCAGAAGAGGCAGAAATGCCGGCAACAACCACAAGGGATTTCGTGATACGGTGCTATCGCCCCAAGATAACTGCACAGCCACAACGGCAAAAACCTGGAAGACAAGGCTAAGAATCAATCCAACTACCAAGCCAGCTAGCCTAAAGATGCTCATACCGTCGTCGAGGTCAACGCTTTACAATTTGCAGGTGTGGGCGGCTCTTGCTTTACCACGTATACCGCACCGAATACGTAATCACCTGCTCCCCATCCTTGTCCACCTTCACGGGAAAGTGAATCGTGTTGGAGTCGTACTTCGTCCATTTCTGGTTCGACTCGGTGATCTCCCAGTTGTTCCAGCGATACAAGGTTTCCTTGACCAGCACTTCGACGGGCTCCGTCTTGTGGTTGCGGACGTGAATCTCAAAGCTCTCGGTGATAACGTGGCGGCCCGTGTCGATCTTGAAGTCCGTGCGCTTGCGTTCGCCGACGATGTCAAACGCGTCGCCAATATGCAGCTTGACGGTCTCGTCCTTCGGCGTGTGGTCGATCTGGTCCTCACCAATGAACTCCAGCGAGCCGTCGGCTTCATCGCGCTTGTAGAGCCGCATCTTGCCCTTCGGCAACGCCATGCCCATGTTGTTCTCCTTGGAATTCTTGACCTCGATGACCACGTTGACCTTCTTGTTGCCCGCTTCGCTGCCGTAGCCGGCATCCTCATTCAACCCGCCGTAAAACCGGTACTGCGGCGCGCCGTCATAAAGAAAAACCTTCTTCACCGGCACATCCGCCGCCTTCAGCAACTCAATCTGCTTCGTCTGGTTCTGTGCTACTGTCGCCGGACGCCCCAATGTGTAGAGGTGATATTCGAAGAATGCTTTCTCTTCGAAGCCGCCATCGGCACCGCCTAGGGCGGGCACGGCGGTAGCTCTGTACATGCGCTGCGCCGGTGGCTGCACCCGCCGCACATCTCCCGCGATGAGCTTCAGCTTCGCCTCCTTGTAAGTCGCGCCCGACTGATTATTGATCGTGACCCAACCACCGAGATCGAGCTTCGTGTCGTTGGGATTCAGGGTCGCATTGTAGTCCGCCTGCCAATTGATGCCGGCGGTTTGATAAGCCACTTCGATGAGTTGCTGGCCCACCTTCTCCGTCGCGAGCTTCCACACCAGCGTCGGCTTGGTAATCAATCCCTCCGGCAACGCGCCGAACTGGATGTCCTTCACATTGTCACCGCGCTGCACCATCACAATCTCCGCCTTCTCACCCTCCTGCCGAATCACCAACTGGTTCGCGTCGAAGCTCAGCAAACTGCCCGAATACCGCGACCCATCCTTCGTCAGAACCGCAATCTGCTTGTCGATGTACTTCCCGAGCAACTTGTCGGCGGAAACAAGGTCGTATTCATAATTCTGCTCCAGCACCGTGGCGTTGGGGTCGGTGAGCGACTTGAATTGCACGCTGGTCCCGTCGATCTGCGACGCCACATCGGTGAAGCGGATCGTGCCCGTCTTCTCTTTGATGTCCACAGTGCGCTTCTCGCGCACCACGCCAAAATTCTGGTTGTAGATCGTCAGCGCAATGCCTTCTTCCTGTTTTTCGGGGGCGGCAAGGGCGGCGGCGGTCAGTGCGAACGCCAGTGGAATCATCGTCAGGCTGCGTAGCTTCATAACAGTTCCTCCGTGGATGTCCGACACCGCCATTCTACAAGAGTTCCCCGTGGCGTGCGATATTTTCAGGAAAACTTTCCAAATGACTCGGACTGCCTATAATGCGCGCATGGCCTCCTGGAAGTACGACGTCATCATCGTGGGAGCGGGTCCCGCCGGCATCACCGCCGCCATCGCCTTGGCCAAAGCGCAGATCCCCGTGCTCGTCATCGAAGCCGGCGTCTTCCCCGGCGCGGAGAACTGGTCGGGCGCCGTCTATTTCACGGAAAACCTCGCGCAGCCGGATGTCCTCGGCGAACAGGCTGTCCGCGATTCCGCTTACGAACGTCCCGTCACCAAGCGCGGCTTCTACATCTATAACGGCCATTCGCTCGTCGGCCTCAATTACCGCAACCCCGCCACCTTCGCCAACTGCTACACTGTCCTGCGCCCGACGTATGACCATTATCTCGCCGAACTCGCCAAGTCGTTCGGAGCGGAGATCCTCACGGAAACCACAGTGGACGGCCTGCTCCGCGATGACAACGGCCACATCGTCGGCGTCCACACCGATCGCGGCTCCATTCACGCCGATGTCGTGTTCCTCGCCGAGGGCGACGCGTCGCAACTTGTCACGAAGGAAGGCTACGAGCGCAACATCGAACCCGGCACGCCGCATTTCCTGCAAGGCATCAAGGAAGTCATCGAGGTCGACCCCGATTACATCGAGCACACGTTCCAACTGCCGCAAGGCGAAGGCGCGGCGTTTGAAATCCTCCTGCGCAACGGCTCGATCCACAATCGCACCGCCAACCTCAACATGGGCGGCTTCCTCTACAC
>JBGOTY010000365.1:0-3382 GCA_041476745.1 Verrucomicrobiia bacterium
CGCGGTTGACAAGAACCAGGCCAAAGTCACCATCGCCGGCGTGCCCGACAAACCCGGCATCGCCGCGAAAGTCTTCAAGACGATCGCTGACGCCCAAATCAACATCGACGTCATCGTCCAAAATGTCAGCGAGAAGGGTTTCACCGACATCTCCTTCACCGTCGCCTCCAACGAGGCGGCCAAGGCCACGAAGGTCTTGCAGCCCACCGTCAAGGAAATCGGCGCGCGGGATGTCACTTCGACAACGGAAATCGCCAAACTCTCTGTCGTCGGCATCGGCATGCGTTCGCACCCGGGCGTGGCCGCCAAAATGTTTGAAACACTCGCCACCACCGGCGTGAACATCGACATGATCTCCACCAGCGAGATCAAGATCTCGGTCATCATCGGGCTGAAGGATGCCGACAAAGCCGCCCGCGCCGTTCACGACGCGTTCGAGTTGGGCAACTAACCGCGCAAAGGATTATTACGGCACCAGCCGGACGCGGTAGTAACGGGCAGGGAAATTCGTCGCCCCGCCGGCATCCAGGTAGTTGGTGACCGACCCCGTAGTGTTGGTGACGATAAAGAGATCGGCAAAACTGTTCGTGTTGTAACTTCCATCGCCGGCACCGGTTGTCCACTGCAGCGCGTTGGTCTTGCCGATTCCTGTCATCCAATTGATGACGACATCGCTACCAATGCCCACGACACTCGTAATGAGAAACGCCGAGGCTGGATTCGTCGGGTCGGTGCCCGCGAGAAACTCCTGCAAGTTCGACATTCCATCGCCATCGCTATCCAGATTTGCGTCGCCGGCATTGAAAGGGTTCAACCCATGGGCCTGCTCAAATCCATTCGGCATGCCGTCGCCGTCCTGATCCTTGTTCGAATCGAGCAAAGGTTGCAGGGATTGCTCCACGGTGTTGGTCTCGCCATTGCCGCAACCATCCACAGCGCGCACCACGAAGAAGTAGGTGATGGGACTATTGCTCCCCGGATACAAGGGCGCGATGAATGCCGTGAGACTATTGGTGGTCAACACGGGTGCGTTAAAGTTCTCCGCTCCGCTGGCCGTTGCTTGGAAAACGCGATACGACACCGCGCCGGTTCCCGCGGACCAATTCAATGTCGCGGCTTCAATGGCGGGCGTGACACTCCCCAGGCCCCCGAAACTCAGCGCGGTCACGTAGGTGAACCCGTTGGTCAATGCACCAACCTTACCATTGGTATTCGTCACCATGACGATCTTGGCGCCTACCGTGTTGGCGGGCGTAAACGCTGTAACCGCGTTGCTACTGACAATCACCACGTTGCTGGCGGCGACACCGCCAATCAGGACGGTCGCACCACTCAGGAAGTTACTGCCCGTAATCGTCACTGCTGTCCCGCCGGCAGCCGTGCCGCACGCAGGCGTTATGTTGGTCACACCGACGGCGGCCGATGGAACCACAGCGGGCGTGGCGAGCCATTCGCTGGAGTTGAGGATCCAGATGTGCTGGACACCGCCGGCGTCGGTCGTGTAGCCATCAAAAAGATTTATATCGTTGGGATCGCCGGTGCCGTCGTCGATGCACGAACTGTCGCCACAAACGACGACGCGTCCGCTGCCGTATTGAAGGCTGGCCAACCCGCACAAGTTGTTGGAATCGCTCTGCGCGCCGAACCACATCTGGCTGATGGCCGTGGGGTTCTTCGTGTTATCGATCTGGAATTCGTTGCCGTTGAAATAGGCCATGTTCGTCGCCACACCCACGAGCCCGTTCAGGATGGGATTGCCCGTGATGCTGCGGTTGAACGTGTTGTTACCGCTGGAATCGGTCCCGGTACCGGTGATGCGAAAGACGATACCGAAGGGATTGTTGGTGACCCCGTTGGTGGTCAGGAAATCATTCCAAACCGTCACCGCATCGATGCCGCCCGATCCCTGGGTGCGGACGGAGCCCACGTGGTCGGAGATCATGAACAGGCCGCCGCCATGAGAAACGAAATTCAGGAGCGCCTGTTTCTCGCTCGTCGCAAACAGGATGTCAGGCTCGTCGATGACGACGACGTCGTAATTGGTCAGGTCCTGCGAGTTGGCGGTGTTCCACGTGAGTGTGGTGCCAGCTGGCAACGTCTCGACGGAATGGCCGCGTTTGACGAGGTCAACGGCCCACGCGGAGATCGCACCGGCCCAGTAGGTCTCAGGCGTGTTGGAGATAATACCGCTGGCAGCTGGAGTCGGGATGCGCTGGGCGTTGGATTCGTTGCCGCCCCCGACGCTGAAGGTGCCTGCGGACGTCCAGCCAAGATTGTGAAGGTCGGCGTCGATGACCCAGTCGGCATTGCCCGCGCTCTGGCCGTGGTCGGCATCAAAGAGAAAGCGCCCCGCATGCACGTTTGCGGCGAGACAAACGAAGAATAGAACGATTACCCTCTTCACCCGTTGCGGCCTTTTTCCTTGGAAGGAATGACGCTACCACAGCTGCGGCTTGGGGTAAAGCTAATACTGGTCATTCTTCGCCGTAATGTTCTGGTAATGAAGCCTTTCTTGTAGGACTACGCCCTACATTTTAAGTAAAATGCCTGGAATTCATCCCGTAACTGGCGTGGCAGGCCACCACCTTGTGATCACGACAGTGGTTTCCAAAAGGGGTAGAAACTAATTGGTTCTATTGGCGGCTGGAGCCTCGCGGGTAAGGAATTGCCGGGATTTTGCGATGAACCCAATTGCCGCATCCGGCAGCGGCGTTTGCCCACTTCGGGATGGCGTCTGCGCTTCGCTTCGGCTCCGTCTGACTCGGCTTGGCTGCCGCGCCGCGTGTGCGTTTGCAGCGAGACAAACGAAGAATAAAACGCTTACCCTTTACCACCTGAGCCACCCCGCAAAAAGCTTCTTTGGAGCTGATAGATGCGAGCCAAGAGTAATGTACTACCGTTGGTTCAGTTCTTGAGGTGGAAACAGAAATGGGCGGTCAAGATCCTGACACTGCCACCAGGGGATTGCACTTCCTTGTCGACCGCAATGAGAGCGAATGGCAGCTTGGACCAGTTGATGTCCCTCTTTCTGCGTGATCAGACCAGCCTGGATAAAGCCATTGGCCACACTCCAAACGCAGCGAACATATTGGAACTGGCTCCGCCACGTTCCACCGGTGACTGGTCCCGAGCACGGACAGATTTGGTCGACGGTGCAAACGTCGGCGACGCCACCCGTAGTGCTGACCACCACGTTGTCCAACCCCCAGGATTCATCCGGAGCCAGTTTCAACCCGGTCAGTGAATCGGAAAAATCCAGAACCAACGACGTATCTGTATGGGGAAAACTGAACGTCAAATGATAAACCGAGTCGCCGGCATCAAGGTTGGTGGTTGTACAGGGAGACCCGTAGTCGAAGTGGAACCCCAGGGAGTTGGTCTC
>JBGOTY010000366.1:0-3365 GCA_041476745.1 Verrucomicrobiia bacterium
ATTGTCTTTTATCCATGTAGAAGACTCGATTCTGGAAAAGCATCGGAACCGTAACTTCCCCGAAAATAAATCTCTTTTCCGGACAAAGAAAAATAGCCCAACCTATGCTGGTCGGAATGTGTAAATCCGGTTTTCTATCTCAGAAACCAAACGATAGAGTTTTTACATCCAACGGGACATTTGTCCCGAATATATAGAAGATGCCGAGTGTGAAGTGTCGCCTCGAGCAAAAAGATACCGGCGAATTCTCAGGCGGGATGGTGACTCCGGACGAATTCGAGGTCGAATGCCGGTCGGTCGCAAGAGACGGCGGTAGGGTCGCAAGCGGAATGCACAGATATTGACAACAATTCGGGCGGTGCCGGTGCGAATGCCGGTAATGGGCAGGGAGCCGGTGGCTTCTTCTGGGGTCAGTTCGGTAGTGGTGGAACGTGCCAGCCGGGCTTCACCGTTACCAAGCTCGCCGTCTCGACGAACTATGCGGATGTCTACAACTTCCTCGCCGGTGCCGCGCCACCGCCCGCAGATCCATTCACCAAGTGGCGGACCAACTATTTCACACTGGCGGAACTGGGCACCCCGTCCTTCAGCGGGCCGGGCGCCGATCCCTTCGGTAAGGGGATGAGCAATACCAATCAGTTCCTGGCGGGATTCAATCCCACCAATGCTGCGGCGTACGTCCACATTACGAGCATCTCCAAGACGAACAGTGGTACTGACATCCGGGTGGACTACCTGGGCGCCAGTGGCGACAATACGTACAGTGGCGGCCCCGCGTCGCGCACTAACGTATTGGAGTTCACCGCGGGTACGGGCGGCAACTACAGCAGTAACAACTTCGCGAGTACGGGCCAGACCAACGTCCTGACTGGCGGGATTGGGCTCGGCACGCTGACCAACATGGTGGATCCGGGCGGCGCGACGAACGTCCCATCGCGCTACTACCGCGTCCGCGTGCTGGTGCCGTAATTCTCAATTGTTCAAACCTGCCGCTTCACGCGTAAGGAGGCGGCAGGTTTCTTGGCACGCCACTGGGATCCAACAGTCTGTCTTTCCCGTGAGGGCTTTTCCGACGGCTGACGTATTACCTGGTGAAGCCGCACCACCCCGGCGGCGACACGAAAGGAAGTTGTCATGAACAAAGTACTTAGCATCGTAGCAGTAATAATCGCCCTCGCCACCATCACCGCGAACGCGGCCCAGGATGGAGCCGCTTACAGCACCAAGCCGTGGCTCAGCGCGAAGCTGGCTCCGGCCTCCAACATTCAGGCGGGCGGATTCACAGCCCGTCGGATGTGCTCCGCCTGCAAGGTTCCGTTGGTGATCACCGAACAAATCGCGACCAAACCGGGCCATGGCACGATCCAGGCCACAGTCTCCGTCGACCAATGCCCCGGTTGCGGCGCGAAGATGGTCACGGAGCTAAAGCAGACCAAGTACGTCCACACCTGCACCACTCATTGCTGCGGAGCCTGACCGGTAACGGCCACCTTTCAAACTGCGGCGAGCCATCACGCAGAGTCTTTCTCCGTACATGATGCGCTCGCCGCAGCAATCCGACACACTGTCGGCCCGCACACGGTGCTTATGCCATCGTGTCAATCACTCCAGTGACACCAACCGACCCGCCGTCCCCACAATCTCCTTCGCGTGAGAAGCTTGCACACCTGCGCAAAAGCGCCATCACGTTGGCACTGCCGATGCAGTAGGGTACCCACGGTAAGGTGAAGGGTATGAATAAACACGTGCTGGAAATCTCCACTCCCGTCTTTCGCGTGCGGCGAAAGCGGGCGCCCCGCTTTGTATCATGGTCCGACGAAAAAGCCGGCCTCACGCAACACATCGTGGTCGATGATGATGTTTACAGCGAAATGATTGACCGTGCCATCGCCAAGCGAAAATCCATCGACTAGGTCCTCCTCGAAGTCGGCACGTGGGGTTGATACACCGCGCTCTGGCATTGCCTCCGGCTGCCCATGTCAAGAGGGTCGGACCTGTCTCAGGATGTCCTCACTCTCTTCGTGGTGGGACCGCGGGTTGAACGGGTCCGACCCATTCACTACATAGCGAACCACCGATCATCCTTTGTGATCGCGTACCTACGGCGCCAGTCGTACGCGGTAGCACCGTGACGGCGCGCTGCTGGCCGCACCATAGTCGAGGTAATTGGTTATGGCGCCGGCCGTGTTGGTGACGATGAAGATGTCGGTATAGCCCCCGGGGAAATTGGTTGTTGCCTGCAAGGCGTTGGTCCTCCCGAGCCCTGTCATCCAAGAGATCAGCACGTCGTTGTTGGTCCGCACAATGCCGACGATCTGGAACGCCGAGGCGGCGTTGGTCGGGTCGGTGCCCGCCAGATACTCTTGCAGGTCGGTCAGTCCGTCGCCGTCGTCATCGAGCGTCGCATTGATGGGATCGAGCGGGTCAAGTCCGTGCGCTTGTTCGAAGCCGTTGGGGATGCCGTCGGCGTCGTCATCACGATTGCCCGTGAGCACGGCGCTGTCGTAAATGAGTGTGCCGCCGGTACGAACGAAATGGGCGCACGCGTTGGTGATGACAATCTTGTCGGCTTTGACGTAGCCGCCGCTGATGGTGAGCGTGCCGCTACGGACTTCGAGCACGCAGTCGTGCGTCACATTCGTGACGAACAGCTTGCCACCAGTGACGGACACGATGCCGGTGGAGTTGCAACCCGCGTAGCCAAGCAGCATCCCGCCGTACGTGACGATGCCGCGGGCTGCGACCTCGCCGCCGGCAATCGTCAACGTTCCGCACGACTTGGCCACGCCGCCGACCCAAATCTTCTCAGTATCCCAAACTCCGTTGGAGATGGTCATCCGGCCGCGCCCACCGTACCCCACGGTGGACGTGTAGCCGGTCGCGGTCATCGTTATCAACCCGTCGGTCAGCCAGACGGTGCCGGTGGTGTTGAGGCCGCTGGCGATTTGCAGGAAGTTCATCGTGCTGGTGCCGCCGACCATGGTCAACGTGCCGTTGCCGCCGTAACCGACGTACACCTCGCCGGCGCGGTAGATGGCATTGGAAATTGTGAGCCGCCCGGTGCCGATGGAGGGGACGAAGGTCTGGAGCGTCTTCACGGACAATTCCCCGCCGGTGACCCAGACCGTGCCCGTGGCACTGGCTAAGAAATAGCCGATGTACAGCGTCGAGCCGAAGTTCGCTGTGCCGCCGGCCACGGTGATCGTGCCGACGCCGTCACCGCCCCAACCGCAATAGACCTCACGTGCGCGCCAGAGGCCGTTCGAGAGGGTCACCGACGCGGGCTCGTACTCCGCAATGGCAGTGCTGCCGTTGGTCACGGTCAACTCCCCGCCGACAATCCAAGCCGTACCGGACCCGAACAC
>JBGOTY010000367.1:0-3350 GCA_041476745.1 Verrucomicrobiia bacterium
ATGGCCTTGGATTCCTCGACACTCTGGATATACGTGATGTTCGGGGCGTTGAACGGATTCTGGCTGTTCATCATGAGGTCGTGAAAACTCTTGTTGAAACCTTCCGGATGGCGCTTGAACACGTCCGTTGCCTGCAAGGAGAGTGGGCTGTCCACATAAATTGGCAACGAGGGGATGCAGTGAGTTTTCGTCAGTTGGTAGACGGTATAGAGCAACTGTTGCGTGCGCCCGACAGCAAACGCCGGGATGATGATCTTGCCGCTCTTTTCGAGTGCGCGATTGATGATGGCGCAGACGCGGTCATTGACGTCGGCGAGCGGCTCGTGCACGCGATTGCCGTAGGTGCTTTCGGTCAGCAGATAATCGGCGTCTCGCGGATGATCGGGGTCGCTCAGCAAGTCGCTGTTGCCCCGCCCCAGGTCGCCGGTGAATGCCAGTCGGACTTTGCGCCCGCCTTCCACGATATCGATTACAATCATGGCCGAACCCAGCATGTGACCGGCATCCAGCCAGGTGGCCGTCACGCCGTCCGTGACGACGGTGGGCTGGTTGTAGGAACCAACCGATTGAAATTGTCCGAGAACCGCTTGTGTATCGGCCTGTGTGTACAAAGGCTCCACGGGCGGGAGCCCTTTCTTTGCGTTTTTCTTCGTCAGAAACGCCGCGTCCTGTTCCTGGATGTGCGCGCTGTCCATCAACATCACGCGGCAGAGGTCAGCCGTCGCCTCGGTGCAGAAGATCCTGCCGCGGAAACCGCTCCGGCCCAACACGGGAATGATCCCGGTGTGGTCGATATGCGCGTGGCTCAGGAGCATGACGTCGATCTTCGAGCTGTCGAATGGCAGATGCGTGTTGCGTTCGAGCCACTCCGCGCGATGGCCCTGATACATGCCGCATTCGATGAGGATGTTCTTGCCGTTGGCTTGCAGGACGTATTTCGAGCCGGTGACAGTGCGTGTCGCGCCGAAGAAGGTCAGTTTCATAATGGTTTCAGTTTAGCGTAACGGCCCACGCAGACTGGTGCGACAAAAAAGTGTGCGGCTACCATCCAACCGCGAGCGCTTCGCCATTTACAGAAAGTGAGACGGTCAGCCTGTCCGCGTCTATTCGGGGGGGACCAATACCAGCACATGCTCCGGCGTGCAAACAATCGCGCCACCTGCGGCCACGGCAGCGACGAAATAGCCTTCCAGTGTCTGGTCTTCGAACACGCGATGCGGGTCCATGCGACCCGGCAAGCGGATCAGCGCGGCGTATTTCTTCATCTTGTCATCCAACTGCGTCGTGCCCTCGAGTTTCGGCGAGGTCACGAAGAAAGGCTCGGGCGCCAGCGGCTCGATAACGTAGGTGTGATAGGAAATTGCCGGGGTGAACTGTTGTCCTGTGGGCGTGTAGTGGAACAGTCGCCCCTCGGGGTTGTGGATGTCTTCCATGCCGATGTAGTTGAAGATCGCCAGCTTCGCGAGCGATTCGGGGTACTGGTGGTAGCGAGTGTTGTAAACGCCCAGCGCCTCGCGGATGCGTTGGATGCGAATGCGGTCGGTGCCGCGCATCGCAGACCCGAGCAGCGCCGCCCGAAACACCGCCGCGTGGTCGGCGGTCCCCTGGAAGTACGGCGCATTCTCGATGCGCTTGCGCAACACGTCGTAGTCCTCCAGCGCGACTTGTGCATTCGAGATTTCGTTCAGCTCCGCGTGCTTGAGCAGCGCGATCTCAAACCACGGGGAACTGCCCAGGTTCCGCCACAGCAAATCCATGATTACCGACGCTTCCCGCCGCCCGTTCTGGCGCACGAGTTGGACCGCCTTGGCGTACTGTGTGAAAAAACGGTCGGCGTCACTCATCGGCGCGGTGACGGCGGCTGGCGCCGGAGTATTGGTGTCGGCCCGGACAACCGAAAGTGGAAACGTTAAGCAGCCCGCAACCAGTAGAACACGCCAAGTATTTTTTCCAGCGGACATGACAAATCATAAATACAATAACGACACCCAAGTCAAAAAGCAACGGGCAAAGCCGGCGTTTGCGCCGGGGACGCGGGTCGTTGATAAAGAATATCCTGATAGCAACTTCACATGCGGGTCGCTATTCTTGGAGAAACGAACATGCGGCAAGGCGCCTCAATCAAGGGCACACGCGAAGTGAATCGACCGAATTTTTTCATTATTGGCGCACCAAAATGCGGCACGACTTCATTGGCGCGGTATCTGGGCGGTCATCCGCATGTGTTCATTACCAACCCGAAGGAGCCCTGCTACTTTTCCCGGTCACTTACGGTGGACCGTGTGCAGCGGCTCTCGAAGGAATGTCACCGCAGCCTGGATGGATACTTGCATCTGTTCGATCGGGCGAAGGAACAGCATTGGCTGCGGGGTGATGCCACGACCCGAAACCTGCGGTGTGAGGCGGCGCTGTTGGAGATTAGGGCCCTGGTACCCGAGGCGCGATTGATTGTCATGCTACGCGACCCCACCGAAATGGTTCCGTCCTGGCATGCGCAAAAGGTGCATGAAAGGCAGGAAGTGGAAGGTGATTTGGAAAAGGCGTGGCGACTGGAAGAATCGCGACGTCGGGGGGAGAACTCACCCCCGCGGCTGAAGGCCACGGACGCCTTCGAGTATTCGCAGGTGGCGAGGTTGGGTACTCAGGTCGAACATTTGCTGGAGATTTTTCCGCGGGAACAGGTCCACACCATTTTTATGGATGACCTGCGCCAGGATCCACGGAGTGTCTACCTGCGGACGCTGGAGTTTCTCGGGCTTTCCGATGACGGGCGTCAAGACTTCGAGGTCCATAATAAACGAAGAACGTCTCGAGGCGGTATCCTGTCCGCAGTCGGACTTCGTAAGTCTCGTGTACCCGTAATTGCCGTCTCACTGCAGTTCGAAGACGAGTTGCGGCGGCATTTTGTGGGTGAGGTCGAGAAGCTGGAGCGAATACTGGGACGCGATTTGGGGGCCTGGAAACCGAGATGACTGCGTCAGCAGCGTGAGCCCGCGGCTCTAATGCGGGACATAGCGAGAGTAGTCCGGGTAGCGGCCCGGTTCACGGGTGGGTCGCGCTTTCCACCGTTTATAACTCCACAACCAATACTCCGGTCGTTCCCGGATGACTTCCTCACAAAGATCGAGGCAAATCTGGTTAATCGTGTGCGCGCCAATCTTCGGATCGGCGGTGACGGCGTAGTCGATCTCGGGCCCACAGGCGATGCACATGCGTCCACCGGGCAGGGGATGGGCAACGAACGGCACGATCGGCGCGCCCGTTCGCAGGGCCAGCCACCCGATGGCCGGAGTATTGGAAACCGAGAGGCCAAAGAAGGTCAGCCATTCACCTCCGTGATGGCGGGCGAC
>JBGOTY010000368.1:0-3338 GCA_041476745.1 Verrucomicrobiia bacterium
ACTCGCGGGCGTACTCGCTGTAAAGACGCCAGTACTCGCTGTCGCGTCCAATCAGGTCGTTGCGGCTGGTCTTGAATTCCAGGCGGCGCGCCGTATACACACCGGAGACGACTGCCAGCCCAATGCCGACAATGAGCAATTGCCAGGGCCAGCGGCAAACGGTATTGGCCAGCGCAGTTAAAGACCGTTGTCGCATGTCTAGAATCGCCCGCTTGCGTTGTGGCCGGTCAGGTTACCGAGTGCCGGCGGCAGCCGGTTCCGGCTGCTTTTCGCCCTTGTTGCGCATCGCCGCTTTCACCAGGTTCGCCCCGAGGTCCCACATCGGTCCGGGCAGCTTGTAACAATCGCTGAGCACGTCGTCGAGCGCGTGGACAAAATACTGGATGTCCTCGTCCGTGATAACGAACGGCGGCAGGATCCGGATGATGTCGCCGTGGTTCCCGCTCACCTGGGTCAGCACGTGATGCTTTTGCAACAGCGGCATCACCAGCATCTGCGCAAACAGACCGTCGTGCGCCGCGTGGATCATCTTCCACGCCATCTTCAGCTTGAGACTCTTCGGCTCGTGGAACTCGATGCCGATCATGCAGCCCTTGCCGCGGGCTTCCAGCAGCATTTCGTGTTTGGACTTCAGCCCATTGATGGCGTCGAGAAGCTTCTGGCCCTGCGTCGCACTGCGTTCGACCAGCTTCTCGTCATCCAGCACGTGCAACGTCGCCAGGCCCACGGCCATCCCGAGATTGTTGCGGCCAAAGCTCGACGAGTGAACCCAGCAGCGGTCCATGCGATTGAATACCTTCTGGTAAATCCAACGCCGCGCGATCATCGCGCCGACCGGCACGTATCCGCCGCTGAGCGCCTTGCTGGTGGAAATGATATCGGGCTCCAGGTTCCAATGCTCGAAGGAGAACAGCTTGCCGGTTCTTCCGTAGCCCGTCTGGACTTCGTCGCAGAAAAATAGCGTACCGTACTTGCGGCAGAGTGCCTGCGCCGCGGGCAGGTAATTCTCCGGCGGAATCCGCACGCCCTTGCCCTGGATGCATTCCACGGCGAACGCGGCGATGTCCTTCTTCGCCAGCGCTTTCTCCAGCGCTTCCAAATCACCGTAGGGCACTTCCACGCCGGGCAACATCTCGCCAAACCCCTCGCGAAACTCTTCATTGCCCATGATGGCCAGCGAACCGAGCGACAACCCGTGCCAGCCGTGGTCGAGATAGGCGAACTTGCTCCGACCCGTTGCCGCGCGGGCAAACTTCAACGAGGCTTCCACCGCTTCCGTGCCGGAATTGCAGAAGAAAACGGCATCGAGGTGCGGCGGACAGCGTTTGACGAGCGCCTCGGCCAACAGCCCCGCCAGGAACGCGCAATCCATCTGCACCATGTTGGGCAGATCCAGGTCGAGCACGTCGCGAATGACCTGTGCCACCTGCGGATGATTGCGGCCGATCGAATAGACCCCGAACCCGCTCAACATGTCGAGGTAGCGGTTGCCTTCCTTGTCCCACAGGTATTGCCCCTTGGCTTTCGTGTAGACTTTGTCGAAACCAATGGTGCGGAAAACCTTCACCAGCGTCGGGTTGATGTACTGCTCGTGCAGTTCGTAGTTCTCCCCGAGCCGCTCGGTGACAATTCGTTTGATGTCAAAGTTCGACATGACGCTGCTCACTTTATCGTGCGCCAGACTACTGAGCAAGTCGCAAACAATGCCGGTAGTGTCCCAATCCGACAGGGCTTCGTAGAGAAAGCCAAGTGACGCAGGCGCTTTGGCGGTGACCGCAACCTTCCAGTGCAGCACCCTCCGTCATCCTTCGCGTATCGCCCCGGCCGGTTTTCGAGGGCCAAACGCCCAAGTACTTGCAAATCGGCCAGTTAACTGGGGGGTTCGTTTCGCAGAAACACATGTTTTTGCGTCCGCATCCTCCCCCGACAAACAACGCGATCTCCTCTCCCCTGTCAAAGAACTGGGCCGAAGATACCCATCTCAGCACATCGTGTCTAGCAAAATTATCGCTTGCCGATATACGAGTGAAATCCATTTCCTAATGTATCCCTGCAGATCCTAGTGTAGAAATGACCCAAGCTTTCGGCAAATCTGCGACATTCTTACTAACATACGCCCGGAGATGCCTTTCGGCATCGGCCGGTTGAATGTATGTCAGCCCCGACAAGGTGCAGAGCTCCTTGACCAGAGGGAAATCTGAATGAATCCAATCAATTACGGTCGGGGATGTTGAGCGTACGATTACACCGCTTGGCAATGCAGAAAAAGCTGTAGCGTCAAGTAGCAAAACCGCTCCGTGCCCGCAACTCGAGAGCTTGTGCGACTCTATCAGCGCAGAACCCATTACTGGAATGATGGTCATCAGGCCCTCACCTAACGCGACATAACGCTCCTCCCTTGCCGCCGCCTGTATGGACGGAGGATAACAATGGAAAAAATCCCCAAAGTCTCCTGCCGACACACCAGCCTTCGTCGCCACACCTTTGGCAATTAAATGCCGCATTACAGCCAAACAAATCGCCACAGGGCACTCTGGGCTTTCCTGGGCAAAGTTGGAAACCACTACGAACCCATCACCAAATTGATGGACGTATAAACATTCCTCAGATTTCGCGAACGCAGAGGATCCTACTCTGTAGAGCGCATCCATGAGATCCCCGAGGCCACGGATCGCTCGGCCTCTGGCACCACGATAAATCGCAGAGAAGCCTTCTACGTCAATGTATATCCCCCACCGATTCATTGCTCCCATCATCACTGTCGAAAACAACTCAGTACGACACCTCTCCCCATGTCAGACACCAATGTAAACAGGATCGTCCATTCCTCTAACTATTCTGTCGAACAGCACCTAGCTTCAGCGGACTCTTGGGCTCTGGCGCGCGCTTCCGCCGCTTGTTGCTGAGCATTGACGTCAGTCTGCTTGCGGCGGGCTAGGGTCTCGGCAATCTGCGCTGCGATATCGTCCAGTTCAGTGTAACGAACGCCCACAATACGGAGGTAACGCCGCTCAAAAGCATGGAGTTCAGCCTGAAGAGTCGCCAACTCTAGCTCACGCTGTGACAACTCAGTTTCGAGCGCGGACAGTTCGGCCTTCTTCTTCTCGAGCTCAACCTCTTCAGGTGTTTGTCGGCGTGCAATGTTCGTGGTCATCTACGCCTCTCTTCGGTCTGATCGCGTTTATTGGCGTCCGCTAAACTCTGACGTGAACTATTCTTTCTCGCCCGGCTTGGATGCCTTGCGCGTAAAGGTATGCGTGGCCTGACCGTAAAACACTTCAGCCCCTTCCATGATGGATTCCGAAAGTGTCGGGTGCGGATGAATCGACGACGCCACG
>JBGOTY010000369.1:0-3337 GCA_041476745.1 Verrucomicrobiia bacterium
CAGTTGAGTTTGCCGGGCAGGAGTTGGGAGGCAAACTCGATATGTAGGACGCGGCGGTGTGACGGGCTTGCGGCCTTTGAAGACGCGTGTAGAAGGAGCGGCCGCATCACGACGGCGCCGCCGCGTTCGACCGAACATATCACGGGATTGCATCGATTGATCCAAACTTCGGCATCTTCTTCGGGAATAAGGCCAGCATGGTGCGAACCCGGAATAACGCGAAGCGGCCCGTTCGATTCGTCGGTTTCGTCCAAGTGTAAACGTATCGTGAGCATTTCTTTCAAAATGGAGACCGGCGGCTGGACGTGGTGGACGCCAGATTTGATAGTCCACAGTGTGAAGCCGGGCGTTTCGTGTCGCTCACGCACCGCAATAGTACGGTCTTGATGCCACCCAACCATCCAATTTGCCTCCGGATTCTTGTCGAAGAACAGCCCACGCACCGCAAACGCATCCGGGCCCAAGATGGATTCAACGATGGAACGAACCTCAGGTGAATGCGCCGCAGATTGTACTTCAGCAAAGTCGGCCAACACATTACGGCGACCGCCGCCCAATTGGGCATCCTGCATGAGCGCGAGCAAATCGTTCACGACCTTTGCATCAAGGACGGTCGGGGCCACGGCGAAGCCATTGTGAGTAAGGTTTTCGACCAGTTCGTCCGATACAATCATAGCCCAAGCTTTGCCGCTCTGGCAAAAATCTGCTTGGCCGCATCCCGCAATTTCGCGATACGGTCCAGTGCGTCCTGATGAACGCGGATTCTTTCGGCTGGCGTACGACGCAGGCTCTGTTCCAGCAAATTCATGTCGCAGCCGTGTGCTGCCGCAACAGCCCAAGGGTCCTCTCTTGCCGCAGGAAGGGTCTTCGAGGAATTCTTGGCGCGACCCGCTTTCATGGTGTCGGTTTCTTGGTTTCGGCGGTGCGGCGTTGTTCTTCCTGAAAATTAGGGAAATGTTCGGCCATTTCCTTGCGAGGGACAATCAACCTAACAACGGTTCTAACAGTTGCGGCGCTGTCATCAGATCCTCCAGGCTCTGCCCCTACTGACCTTGCATCCACAGCATCGATTGCATGTGTGATGTGTTTCACAAGCTCTTCGTTCATCTCTTTTGTCATTAGAGGTGCACGGTTACCGTAATCAGCTGTGCGAGGTCCCGTCTGCTTGCGCCAAAGCTTCCAAATCACGGACTCTGGGTGCTCAATTGGGTAGTCTCCGTACTCCACATCTCGTTGGCACTTCTGCTCCGGCGTTAGGCTCTGCCACTCTTCATCGAGGCGTTTGAGATCTGCTCTCAATACATTCCCATTAATAAAGTCTTGGTTGTCTCGCAGTAGCAACGGTGCAAGGCTCTTGTGGAACCGGTCAGTAGAAGCAAAGGCCATACAGAATGGCAAGTAGTAGCAGTACTCCAAATCCACGCGGGACTTCCTCTCGGGGTCTGAACCGATTTGACCTCGGATGAGACCAAAGGCAAAAGCGAGACTCACTTTTGCGCAATAATGAGCATAAGGCGCGAAGTCTTTGAGATAGGTGGACGGCCGCATTCGCCATCTAACATGAATGTCGTCACGTGTAGCCTGTTTGAAAGACATCTCCTCCATAAGCCAGTCTAGGCAAAAATCCTGCATAGCGGGGTTTGAAAGTATTTCATCAACTGCAGCGACAACATCCCTTACATCACTCACACGACGTACAATCACGTACTCTTTGGCGAGGCGGCGTTCGTACTGCTCTACATCGATGATACACGAAGTTTTGCGCCATTCTTCCGCTATAGAACGATCCTCATCGATAAATCGACCATCAAGCCACCGTATCAGCGATCGATTCTGCCAGGTTACCCCATGAACATTTAAGACCTCTCCGCCAGGCAGTCGTTTCTGTTTCGGAGGTTCCGGGATTGCACTGCCGCACATTTCAAACTCGGCACCCAGAAGTTCCATCCGACAAAGGTCCCGGTGGTACAGGTTAAAGAGAACACCTGGCTGAAGCATCCGCGCGGCCCAAGCTTTCACTTGCGACTGGCCGCGTGCTGCGTCGTTGTCTTGTCGCTCCAGATCCGCGAGAGTTTCAAGCAGCAAGACCGGAGGGACATTTAGAAAAAAATGACGTTGCAGCCGCTGCGCTTCGCCGTGCGACAAGCTTTGAAGCGTGGACATGTCTAGCATCATGACAGGTTTCATGGCCTGTATACCTTAGACTCACAGCGTCGGGTTCTCGGCCTCGAAGATGCGGCGTTGTTCAAACAGGTTGCGATTGATGGCGTTCAAGTACGCGAGGGCACTGGCCTCGATGATGTCGGTCGAAGCACCCTTGCCGGTGACGATCTTGCCGGCAGTCGCGGGCGAGACGCCCGCACTACTACCGAAGGCGACGCGGACGGTGACTTCGCCGATGGCGTCCTTGCCGCGCGTGACGCTCTTGACGTTGTAATCGGTGAGGCTGCCCTTGAGGCCGGTGATGCGGTCGATGGTCTTGAGCATCGCGTCGATCGGGCCATCGCCGGTGCCGGCGTCGGCAATGGGTTCCTGTTTGTCGGCGCGGATGAGGCGCACGGAGGCGGTCGGGATTTCGCCGGTCATGACGCTGAGGTAGCCGAGTTTCCAGACCTGCGGCACCTCGGTGAATTGGCCTTCGACGATGGCGGTGACGTCCTCGTCGTACACCTGCTTCTTCTTGTCGGCGAGCGTCTTGATCTGGTCGGTGATGCGGCGGACTTCGTCTTCGCTGAGTTTGTAGCCCATCTCCTCGAGCTTCTTGCCGACGGCATGATGACCCATGTGCTTGCCCCAGGTGAGTTCGCTGGAGCGGCCCACGTCCTCGGCGCGCATGATCTCGTACGTCTCACGGTTGGCCATCATGCCATGCTGGTGGATGCCGGCTTCGTGGGCGAACGCGTTGTCCCCGACGATGGCCTTGTTGCGCTGCACGATCATGCCGGTCATGTGCGAGACGAGACGGCTGCTGCGGTAAATCTGCGTGCTGTCGATGTTCGTCTGATAACCGCTGAACGCGTCGTGGCGGACCTTGAGCGCCATGACGACTTCTTCGAGCGAGGCGTTGCCCGCGCGTTCGCCGATGCCGTTGATCGTGCACTCGATTTGCCGCGCGCCATTCTGGATCGCGGCGAGCGAGTTGGCGACCGCGAGGCCGAGGTCGTTGTGGCAGTGGACGCTGATGACCGCATTCTTGATGTTGGGGACGTGGTCGTAGAGATGCTTGATGAGCGCGCCGAACTGGTGCGGCGCGGCGTAGCCGACGGTGTCGGGGATATTGACCGTTGTGGCGCCCGCCTCAATGACCGCGTGCGTCACCTCGGCCAAGAATTCCGGC
>JBGOTY010000370.1:0-3314 GCA_041476745.1 Verrucomicrobiia bacterium
ATTTCAGGTTGGCCTTCTCCAAGGCGTGCATCACGGAGCGCAAGGCAATCTGCTGGTCATCGACCGCCAACGTCCGGGTCGTGAACAGGTCCACCTCTCGTCCGTCACCCTCGAACAGTGTGCAGAGCAGATCGAGGGATTGCGCCATGGTGCGACGGACCGACTGCGTATTGTTGTCGGGCTTGTCCACAAGTTGGCTGAGCAACGCATCGAAGGTGCCCACGACCCGCGCGATCGTCAGGAGCCGCATCACGCTCGCATTCGCCGCCAGCGAATGCATCTGATTGTAGAGTTGCTGTAACTTGGAGACATCTGTCGGGTTCCTGGCGATGGCTTGCATGGCCTGACGGATCGACACCACGGCCCCGCCGCATTCCTTCAAACACTCCTCGCGCAGTTCGGCGCGCAATTCATCATTTCGGGCCAGGGATCCATCTGCAACGTTCATAAGTCCGCTCCCGTGGTTGTGATTCGTCCAAACTCGGATTTGGAAAACTTGCCGGGGACAGCTCGGGGTGAAGGGGTACGGTGGGCGCAACCGTGTGGGATTTTCCCGCTTCCGAAGCGCCCACAATAGAACTCTTGAAAATTGGCCTGTTCCTTATTATTCATGCTGACCACTGTCTGTTTGTCGTCATTCTCTGCAACCCGCGTGCCGGTTCCCACAGATGACGATAACGTGCTGGTTGTGCTGCTTTTGCGAATGCAAATTTGCGTGCGGGAACGCTTTTGGTCAGGTGAAGGACTATTGAGGCACCAAAAGATGGACAATTCTGTCAAGGCGCTGCTGTTGCGCCCCTTCGTGAAGGTCGTTCTTGACGAAACTGCCGCAACACAGCTAAGGAAGGCTGTTTCCGATTGGCAGAAATCCGCAAAACTGAAAAATGCAACCAACTCTTCTGGTCATGGCCGCGGGGATGGGCAGCCGTTACGGCGGGCTCAAACAAATCGATGCCGTCGGCCCCAATGGCGAAGCGATCATCGACTACTCGATTTATGATGCGTTGCGGGCGGGTTTCGGGCGGCTGGTGTTTGTCATCCGCCGCGACATTGAAGCGCCGTTTCGGGAGGCGATTGGCGGAAAATTCGAGAAACGGATTGCCGTCGATTACGTCTTCCAGGAACTCGACAAGCTTCCGCCCGGATTCACGGTCCCGCCCGGTCGCACGAAACCGTGGGGCACGACGCACGCCATCCTCCTGGCCGGGGAAACCTTGCGGGAACCGTTCGCCGCGATCAATGCCGACGACTTTTATGGACGCGAGTCGTTTCGAGTCATGGCCGATTTTCTGCGGGCAGGCGGCCCGGACTACACGATGATCGGCTACACACTGCGGAACACCTTGTCCGAACACGGCAGCGTGTCGCGCGGCGTTTGCGAATGTGACGCGGCCGGTTTTCTGCGGGCGGTCGTGGAGTTGACCAAGATCGAGAAGCAGGGTCGCGGCGCGCATGCGGAGGACCGTCTGCTCAGTGGCGACGAACTGGTGTCGATGAATTTCTGGGGCTTTACGCCCGCGTTGTTCCCGCAACTGCGGGAGCAGTTTAGTGAATTCCTGCGCCGCAGCGGGCAGGAGCTGAAGAGCGAGTGCTACATTCCGACGACGGTGAACGAATTGGTGGCGTCGGGCGCGGCCCGCGTGAAAGTCCTGCGCACTTCCGCTTCATGGTTCGGCATCACGTACAAAGAAGACAAACCACAGGTCGTCGCCAGCATCCTCAAACTCGTGGCCGGTGGCGAGTACCCGCCGAAGCTCTGGACCTGAAGCGGCAACACGGTGTTCGCGCTGCAAGTTTCTTGATTTTCTAGCGGGCAATATCCTAGCATCTCCCGCTGATGAAAACCCCGCTCCTCCCTTCGCTCGTGGGTGCTGTGGTCGCGTTGGCGCTCGCAACCGTTTCGGCCCAGGAACATCGCGGCATCGACCTTGCCCAGGTGCCGACGTGGTCGCGCGGAGATTTGGGTTTCTTTCTGCACGGCTCGATGAGCACGGAGGTTGTTCCCGAACGCGTGCTCAAGGCTTTCCAGGCGACCTACCCCGATCTGTTTCATGGAAACGATCTCTCGACCTTTGGACTGCTCCCGGACACTTCCAGCGGATTACCCATCGGTATCAGCCGTCGCGAAGTGCCGCACCTGGGCCATTTGTCTTCGATCGGCATCAATTGCGCCGCCTGTCACGTCGGTGAAATCACATTCGGTGCGGCCGCCAACCCCGTGCGCGTGCTCGGCATGACCAGTCATTTCGATGCCGAGGCGTTTTTTGGCGCGGTGGCGGTGGCGACGTGGCGCACGAGTGACGCGGCGAACATGAAACGGTATCTGGTGAATTACCTCGCCGCATCCGATCCGCAAGGCGGAACGAAAGCGCAGGATTTGCTCGCGACGGAACTGCAGCGGCAGGACGGGAAGATCACCGCCGCCGTCGCGGCTGATCCATTCGGGTCGAAGGGCATTGCGCCCGGCGCGCTGTACCAGATCGCGGCGGCGGATGTTCGCCTCGACAGCCGACTCTTGGAACGCGGCCGGGACCTGACGCCGCTCGTACGCTCGCAACTGAAGCTGTTTCACAATATGCGCGCGTCACTGCACATCCCCGACCAGCCACCTGACAAAGCGCCGCCGGCTTCGGGGCCGGGGCGGAATGACGCCTTCGGCCTGCTCTCCGCGGTGCTGTTCGGCACACCGCAGCCGTACGCGCCGGTGAAGTACGGGCTGGTTTGGAACGTCGATCATCGGCACTGGGTGCATTGGGATGGGAACACGCAATCGCCCATCGGTCGCAACCTGCTCGCGTCGCTCGGTCTCGGCGCGCCGCTGATCGGCAAGCACGGAGACCTCAACTTCGCACACGTCAAACGCCAAACGGACCTGGCGGAGGTGATTCGGGCGCCGCGTTATCCGCTCACGATCGATGCCGAAAGCGCCAAAGCTGGTGCGCACCACTACCAGGCCCGCTGTGCCATGTGCCATAACATACCCGAAGACGACAGCCGACTTCACAATGTGGATGAAGTTGGGACAGACCCGCGACGGGCGCTGCAATTCACTCCGCATCAAGCTGAATTGTTCGATACATTCCTGGCGGAGTTGCAGGTGGATGGCTACAAGCCGTCGAAAGTGCCCGGCATTCGCAGCACGCAAAAGTATTGGGCGCCGAGTCTGGCCGGTGTTTGGGCGCGCTCGCCCTACCTGCACGACGGTTCCGTGCGAACGATGAATGAGTTGCTGACACCGCCGAAGGAACGCGCCAAGACTTTCCATCGCGGCTCGCACGGGTATGACTCCGCGCAGATGGGCTATACGAATGAAG
>JBGOTY010000371.1:0-3306 GCA_041476745.1 Verrucomicrobiia bacterium
ATAAGGGCCCATGACAGGAAAATCCTTGCGAGACTCTTCATAATATCAACGCCTTCCTCCTTGCATTACGCCTTGGTGATAACACCATCGCCCACGACCGTCAACGCTTTTTGCCGTTGAACGAATTCGTTAGGGCGACGCAATCGGACTTGCTATACGTCTGGTTTCTGCAGCCAGAACTGTTTGACCTTCTCGAACTGCGCGATGCGCTTGGTGATCTTCGTGATTTCGCGCGGATAGAAATCGAGCAAAACCTCGCAAAGCTGGAGCATCCAAGCACGGCGGGTCGTGGATGGCTCAATTTCAATATATTTGGCATTGGCGATTTGGATTTGACCCTTGCCCAGTGCGCCAATGGTCAGGCAATCCCACCTGAGATGTTCGATAGGCACAAAGTGAACTTTGCCAACCTTTACCTGCGTGCCCTGGACGGAATACTTGACGATAAGCAGGACGAAGTAGTTGGTGTCGTCTTCATAGAAGCGCGCCAAGCGATCCACGGAAGTCAGATTCGGCATGTTAAACGCGGTGGCTTCGCGGTGCGTCTTCACGTCCACGACGTAGTAGTTCCCATCCCTGTCCTTGAACGCCACGTCGGCCATTGCCCGCCGCGCAAAGCTGGCTGAATACTCCGCACAGTCATCACCTAACACTTGTTCAAACCGCTCTTCGATGATGGATTGTATGGCATCGCCCGCTGCGCGCGGGCTCTCGACGGTGGCTTCCGAGAGAAAGTCGGCGTGTTCGTTCAGCAACTTGAGAACCTTGTCTTCGATAGCGTTCCGTGTCGCTGGAACGAAAAGTGTAGACTTCATCATTTGTGCTTGTTCGCAACCGCGTATGGAACACTTCGCTCAAAGAGTGCGGGCTGCAAAGACGCGCCCGCGTCCTGTTTGCGTGACTGAAGCGACAGGGTATTTCTCTCCCAAAACACTCCGTCAGCGTGGCCTTGAATCGTCTTGTCGCAGCTGGCAATTTCGATCCGCTTGGCAGCAAGACAGGCATAATATTCATCCAACTCAATTCCAAAAAACCGTCTATCGAGCTTGCAGGCGACAGCGGTCGTTGTCCCAGAACCGAGAAACGGATCAAACACCAGGTCGTGGGGTCGTGAGCTGGCGAGCACCAGTTTGGCAATCAGTTTCTCTGGCTTCTGGGTAGGGTGGTCCGTGTTTTCCGGCATGGACCAAAATGGGACGGTGATATCCGTCCATAAATTGGATGGATGTGTAAGGCGAAATCCACCCCGCTCAGTTTCTTCCCAATCTTTAGGTTGCCCATTCTCTCGATACGGGGCGATGACGCGTCGCTTGAGTTTTACTGCTTCAACATCGAAATGATAGCGGCCGGACACCGTGCAGAACCAGATATCTTCGCTCGCGTTCTTCCAATTGGCTTTCGCGCCACGACCCTTTTCTCTTTCCCACGTAATACGATTTCGCACCACGACGTGTCGATCTAGTACACGGTGCAGAGCAGCGGATGATCTCCAATCACCACAAACGTACAACGAGCCTGTCGTTTTTAAGCAAGGCAACACTTGCGCAAACCATGACTCGAACCACGCCTCATATCCGTCCAAACTCATTTCGCTGAATTCTTCCGAACCGAACTTCTTCGTCAGGTTGTAAGGCGGATCAAGGATCAGCAAGTCTACAAACGCGCGCGGCAAATCTCGAAAAATCGACATTGCATCCGCACAAAGAATTCTATTCATTAACTTTTCGATCTCGAAGGTCATCGGTGAACGCAAAAGCTGCTTCGCGTACTGTCTTTGTTCCGCATCCGCGAGAGCCAGCGTTTGATTTCGCGGCGCGCGCAGTCTCGTCGATTTGTTCACAGCCGGTAGTAAACCCATAAAACCAGTCACATTCAAGATATTGCTTCAATCAACTCATAACACGGGGAGCAGTCTCCAATACCATTCGCCCGAGAGCATCAGTTCCCCAATTCGAATCTGACACCATTCACTTCTTAAAATAGGTTTCCGCTTGGCAATCTGCGGGTTACAATGCGCCAACGGAGGCGCTTCATGGACCTGATTCTTCGCAACGCGCGCGTACGCGGACACGACCCGAACGTCGACATCGCCGTCGACGACGGCCTCATCGCCAAGATCGCCCCCAGGATCACAGCGCGCCCGCGTCAGGTCATCGATTGCGGCGGCAAACTCGTCTCGCCGCCGTTCACTGATATCCACGTCCACCTTGACGCAGTGCTCACCGTTGGCCAACCGCGTTTCAACCAGAGCGGCACGCTTATCGAAGGCATCGAGATTTGGGCGGAACGAAAACGAACCCTCACCTTCGATGACGTGAAGCGCCGCGCCACCCTCGCTGTGAAATGGGAACTCGCCCACGGCGTCACGCGCATCCGCAGCCACGTCGACGTCTGCGATCCGCAACTCACCGCCGTCAAGGCGCTGCTCGAAGTGAAGAAGGAATTCGCGGGCCTCGTCGATATTCAGCTTGTCGCCTTTCCGCAGGATGGCATCTACGCGTTCCCCAACGGTGAGCGGCTCATGGATCAGGCGATGGAACTCGGCTGCGATATCGTGGGCGGCATCCCGCACCACGAAATGACTCGTGACGACGGCGTGGCTGACGTGAAATTCGCTTGCGACCTCGCGCAGCAGTATCACAAACCACTCGACCTCCACATCGATGAAACCGATGACTCGAATTCCCGTTTCACGGAAGTGTTGGCGGCGGAGACCATCAAACGCGGCCTCAGTGGACGGGTCACCGCCAGTCATACCACGTCAATGCACAGCGTGGACAATGCATACGCGTTCAAACTCATTCGCCTCATCAAACGCGCCGGCCTGCACATGGTCACCAATCCGTGTGACAACAGCGTCCTCCAGGGCCGGTTCGACACTTACCCCAAACGCCGCGGCCACACGCGCGTGAAAGAACTTCTCGCCGCTGGCGTCAATGTCGGCATCGGGCACGATTCGATCATGGACCCGTGGTACCCGCTCGGCGTCGGCGATCCCGTGCAGGTCGCCTTCGTCTGGATTCACTACGGCCAAATGAGCGGTGCCGGCGAAATCCCCCAAGTCTGGGACATGATCACTACCAATCCCGCGCGCGCATTCGGCGCCACCGACAAAGATTACGGTATCGCCGTCGGCAATCCTGCCGACCTGGTCCTCCTCGACGCCGAAACCGAATTCGATGCCCTCCGCCGCATCGCCCCCCGCCTCCTCGTCCTGCGCCGCGGCCAAATCGTCGCCCGCACCACCCCCAGCGAAACCGTCCTCTGTCCGAAGGGCTGGAAGAAGGAAGTGGTTGATTTCAGGAC
>JBGOTY010000372.1:0-3290 GCA_041476745.1 Verrucomicrobiia bacterium
AATCCATAACGCCGAGCCGACCGCTGCGGAATGCTTCTGCCATGGCCATCGGAATCTGGGCCTCTGCCTCGACGACCTTCGCGCGCATCTCTTGCGTTCGGGCCTACATTTCCTGTTCGTTGGCCACGGCGATGGCGCGACGCGTTTCGGCGTTGGCAATGGCCATCTGCTTGTTGGCTTCAGCTTGTTCCTGCTGCAGACGCGCCCCGATGTTGTCGCCGACGTCGACGTCCGCAATGTCAATGGACATGATGCCAAACGCCGTGCTGGCATCGAGTCCCTTCTCCAATACGCGCTTGGAAATCGTGTCGGGATTCTCCAGCACGTCTTTGTAGGAGTTCGCCGAGCCAATGGCGGTGACAATGCCTTCGCCGACACGGGCAATGATCGTTTCTTCCGTCGCGCCGCCGACAAACCGGTCGAGATGCGTGCGTACCGTCACCCGCGCCTTGACCTGAAGCTGGATGCCGTCCTTCGCTACGGCGGCGATCGTTTGTTTGCCGCTGGCTGGGTTGGGGCAGTCGATGACCTTGGGGTTCACCGAGGTCATCACGGCTTCGAATACGCTCTTGCCGGACTGATGGGTGGCGAGGTCGATGGCGGCCGCCTGGTTGAAGCCGAGATTCAGGTTGGCTTTTTCCGCGGCGATGAGGGCGCGGACGACCTGATTGACGTCGCCACCAGCCAGGTAATGCGCCTCGAGCTGGTCGGTCGTGAGCGGGATGCCGGCTTTCACCGCGGTGATGCGGCTTTGGACAACCAGTCCGATGGGCACGCGGCGCAGCCGCATGCTCAATAGCGTCAGGAACGACACCGGTGCGCCGGTCATGCGGGCTTGAATCCAAATGTTGATAAATGAGAGGACCACAAAGAAAACGATCAAGACGACAATGATGCCGACCGCCAGGAGCGCCATCAGAATGAGTGAGCCAATGCTGTTGTCCATAATTCCATCTCCTTTAACCAAGTTTCCTTACCACAAGTCGATTCTTATGCACTGCCACAATTTTGACCGGACTGCCGCTCTCGATCATGCCGGATTCGGCTTCCACATCGAGCCGCTTGCCGCCAATCATCGCCATGCCCGCGGGTCGTAACACCGTCTGCGCCACGCCATCGCGCCCGATCCAGTCGGTCACCCGTTGCGCCTCCGCACTGGCACCCGTTTGTCTCTCGGCCAAAATCATTTTCCTGCCCGCAGCCGTCTTCGGGAAATACGTGATGGACGCGTAACCCGCCCCGATGCCGAGCACCACTTCCACACAGAACATGACAATCGTCAGGTTCCGGCTGCCGGTGGCACTGTAACAAATCGCCGTCGCGAACAACATCAGTACCGCACCGATACTGCCCAGCACAAAGCCGGGTATGTAAAAATCAACGGCGATGAACACCAGCCCCACAACCGTTAGCAAGACGATGGCCGTCCAATTCATATCGTCTCCCTACGCCACAGCCTTCACCACGACGCGGCTGCCCTGGACTTCCACAATCGTGATCGGCTTGCCCCTTTCGATCAAATCACCCTCCGTAACGACATCCACCAGCCTGTCGCCAAAGCGTCCTTTGCCGGACGGACGCAGGTTTGTCTCTGCGATACCGGTCGAGCCGAGCAGAGCTTTCGCCTCGCCCAGGCTCGCCGTGTACCCTTCCGCCGTGTTCGTCGCCGCCACCAGTTCCATTTTCCGAAACAGCGTGCTCTTCGGCAGGTAGCGGCCGAGCAGCATCGCGGCCAGGACCGCGCCGATCATACTTCCGAAAACTTTCATCAGCGGGACCTGCAACTGGTCCCAACTCGGCAGGATTGGCGCGCCCGGCAGGTGGCCGGCCATGGCCAGCACCAGCGCCGCCAGCACCGCGACCGTGCCCAATGCCGCGGAGAGAAAGTGACCCGGAAACAGGAAGAACTCCACTGCCAGCAGCAACAGCCCGAAAACAAACAGGCCCACTTCCTCCCAACCCGCCAGTCCCGCCACGAAATAGCCGAGGAAATAAATGGCAAAGCAAATCACCGCCACTATCGCCGGCAGCGCGACGCCGGGGTGCGACAGCTCAATGTACAGCGCCAGGAATCCAACCAGGATGAGCAACGGGGAGATCGTCGTGATCCACCGCGCCAGTTGCTCGAACCCGGACGGTGACACTTCAAACGTGCGGGCTCCCGACAACCCGACTTTCTGCAGCAACTCGTCGACTGTCTTTACCGTGCCCGCGGACAGCAGCGGCTCGGCCGGGTCACCGTACGCATGCGCCGCCTCCTCATTCGTCAGGGTCAAGAGCTTTCCCTTGGGGGTGATCTCCTCGCCGTCAATGGTTAACCCGAGGTCGGCATCGACCATCGCCTCGAATACGGCCGGGTTATGGCCTTTCTGCTGCGCCGTGGTGCGGATCCGCCCGCGCATTGCCGAGGTTAGTTTCTCCTCATCACTCTTCGGCAACTGCTGCACCCCCGAGCTGCCAACGATTATGGGCGTCGCGGCGCCGATCACGCTGCCGGGCGCCATGAAAATCTTGTCCGTGGCCGCGGCAATGTACGCCCCGGCCGAGTAGGCCTTGTCGTCCACATACGTGTAGGTCTTCATCGGCGCGTGTTCGAGCAGGCGAATGATCTCTTCGGTCACATCCACGAGCCCACCGTTCGTCCGCATCTCGAGCACGACCGCCGCCGCCTTCTTCTCTTCCGCCTCGCGCAGCCCGCGCCGGACAAGGTAGAGCGTGTTGGGCGTGATGTCCTCGTGAATGGTCAGCACGCACACGGTTGGATCAGCCGCCGCGCGAACGGAAAACGGAACGGCCAACACGATCGCCAGAACCGCCAGCGCCCGCGCCACGAACAGCATCACGCCGCACCCGTCGAACTTTACGTTCCGAAGCTCTGTTTGCCTCAAGGACATCGCCTCATCTCCTGTCACCATATCGTGCCGCAACGCTGTGGCAAGCGCCACTATAAAAGCAGGCCCTTGTTTGTAACGACCTCAAGACGCTCCATTCCAGAGGCTCGCCACCATCATCTGTACCGTTTGACCCGCGCGACCGCATGGCGAATTTGTCCTTGATCTTTAGACTCAGGCAAATGAAGATTCACGTTCAGATCATTTCCTGACGGAAAAGGAGAAGGCGCTATGAGAATGAATTTGTGCAAGGAATGCATTTGCCTGAAGAGCCTCGGTGTATTATTGCTCGGCGTGGCGATCACGAGTTGTTCCCCGAGCGAGACCGCCACACCCGGCCGGGCTGATAAGTCGGGGGCCGTCGTCCTCACCGGCTCGAACACGGTTGGCGAAGAATTG
>JBGOTY010000373.1:0-3271 GCA_041476745.1 Verrucomicrobiia bacterium
AATTCTTGCTTTCGACATCTCTCCTTGCCTCCTTGGCTTAATACCAAATTGTTCCAACGCCCCATCACGCGACCCATCGGCAGGTCGCGTCCCCGCGACGGCCCTACGACTGGTCCGGCTGTCGGCCCGCGTCCGCACCCCAACGCTCGGCAATGCGGTTGCGCACCACGACGGCATCTTCCGCGCCCGGCGGAGGGGAAGATGCTACCGTCTTCAAATTCTCCCGCAACAAATCATCATCGGGATGCGGCTGCGCCTTGAGCGGCAGCACCATCGTAATCGTCGTCCCGCGGCCCAATAAGCTATCGATCTCGAGGCGTCCACCATGCCGTTCGACGATCTTTTTCACAATCGTCAGCCCCAACCCCACGCCGACGTTGCGTGTGGTCACGAACGGTTCCGTCACGCGCCTCAAGTCTTCCAGGGCGATCCCGCCGCCCGTGTCCTGCCACTCCAGGCGCACGCCACCTCCCGCGGGCAGATTGCCGTCCGGGAAGTCCGTTCCCTGTGCGTCGGTCGTATTGATGGTCAGCCGACCGCCCTGCGGCATGGACTGTACCGCGTTGCGCAGCACGTGCTCGAACGCCTGCAACAGCCGGATGCGGTCGCCTTCGAGCCGCGCAAACTTGTGTGCGAAATTTTTCTTCACGGTCACCACGGGCGCCTGGGTCGGTTCGGGAGCCTTCTCACCCACGCCGATGACGTGCGCCACCTGCTTGCGACCGAATTCCTGCGTGACGTTCTTGACACAGGTGTCAATGATGTCGCTGAGCACGAGATCCTCGGATACCAACAGCAGCGGATGGGCGAAGAAGGTCAGATTATTGACCAACACGTCCACCCGGTTCACTTCGTTGGCGACCGTCGTGCTGAACTGCTCGCGAAACTCCTTGTCGTCATGTCGCTCCGGCAGAAGTTGCGCAAAAATCTTGATCGACACCAGCGAATTCTTCAGTTCGTGCGACAGGCGTGCCGCCAGGCGCGTAAAAAACTCCTTATCGGCCAGCTCGCGTGTGCGCGCTTGCTGCAACTTGACCTGCGAGAGGTCCTCGATCAGCGCGACCGCGACCCAACCACCCTCTCCCGTCGTAACGTTGCCCGCCGTCATTGCAAAACGGGTGGCACTGACGCCAAGCGGGCGATGTCCCGGCGGCAACACTACCTCTCGCTGGTGAATCTCGCGGCCCGTCTGCAGTGTCTCGAATACCACATCGGCCACGCGACTTGGCAAATGCCGACTGTCCTGGCCGACAATTACCTTGCCGCCCAAATCAAGCAATTCGCTGGCGCGACGGTTGACGGCGAGAATGCGGCCGTTTTGCCCGACCACAACCACGCCGGTCTGCACGTGCGCCAAGACATCGTTGACGAACCGTTGCTGGCCGGCAATCCGGTCACGCAAATGCAGGTTGCGGACCGCCTGCGCGAGCTGCGCCATCAAATAGTAAACCAGCTCCAATTCCTCGCTGGCCAGGGGTTCGCCCGTGATCTTGCCGCTGAACGTCAAGACACCCAACAACTGATCGTCATCGAAGATCGGCACGGCCACCTCGGTGCCCAACACTTCAAACTCACGGGCAATCTCGGGGTCGTAATCCAGTGCCAACGAGTCCAGCATTTGGGTCCGTCGGAGAATCCTGGCTTCCCGCGCCAGGTAAGCGCCGATACCCGAATCGATGCTCAACCGCACGTGTTCGACAACATGCTGCGCGATACCGGCACTGCGGGCGGCAGCGAATTGCCTGCCCCCGGGGGTCGATTGACCGGCAAAGAGGTCGCTGGGCAAGCGGCGCGTGAAAATCCCCACCTTGCCGACGCCGAGTAACTCGCGCACCAGCCGCAGGAACTCCCCGAGGAGTTCGCCTTCGTCCACGTATTGGCTCAGAATTCGCGAGAGATCTTTCAACGCGTCGCGGTACCGATACGCCTCGAACGATGGACCGATGGCCGACGTGTGCGGCGGCACCATTGACCGCGGTTGCGGGACAACTGCCACCATCGGGGTAACCGCTTGTCGTTGACGCGCCATCACGGCATCGACCCGTTTCAGTTTGGATTGGGCATCGCGCAATTCGAAGAACGTGCCCAAGGCTTGGTTCAAGCGGTCTGCGGAATCCGCATCGGAAACGATCAACCAGCCAGGCGGCATGGGACCCGCCAACTGTTGCGCGGCGGTGACGCGCACGATAACCGCCTGATGCTCCTGGAGAGCCGACGCCGCGAGGGAATCGATCGCCCAACGGGTCGTTTCCCCCAGGGAGACGGCATCCAGGATGACCGCATCCACGAGGCGCAGCCAGGTCGAGAAAAGAGAGTCGAATTGTTCCTGCGACGGTTCGGCCGGCGGGGGGAGCAAAACAATGTTCGTCTTCTCGCCGAGAATGTCTGTCAGCAACCGTTGCGTCTCGGCTGAATTAGTCAGCAGTAAAGCCGTTTTCATGTGTCGCTGATTTTCCGTTCGCACCACTCGATTCGCTGACCTGCCCGTTCCGATACCGCCCGACAACGAGGGCGGTGTTACGACCGCCGAAACCCAGAGAGTTGCTCACCGCGACGTTGACGCGGCGGTGGCGGGCCACATTCGGGACGCAATCCAGGTCGCACTCGGGATCGGGAAATTCATAGTTGATCGTCGGTGGAATGATGTTGTCGCGGATGGCGAGGCAGCAGGCTGCCAACTCGACCGAGCCGCACGCGCCCTGCATGTGCCCGAGCGCCGCCTTGAGGGAACTCATGGGCAGATTGTACGCCTGCTCGCCAAAAACCTTCTTGACGACCGTCGTTTCTGCGCGGTCGCCCAACGGTGTCGAAGTGCCGTGCGCATTGAGGTAATCCACTTGCTCCGGCCGGATACCCGACCGGGCGAGGGCGATTTGGAGACAACGCACTGCTTGTGTGCCATCCGGATCCGGTTGGCACATGTGGTAGGCGTCGCATGTGGACGCCCAGCCGGTCAATTCCGCGTAGATATGGGCGCGCCGCTGCAACGCATGCTCCAATTCTTCCACAACCAACACGCCAGCGCCCTCGGACATGACGAAACCGTCTCGCTTCCGGTCGAATGGACGTGAGGCGTGCGCGGGCTCGTCGTTCCGGTTGGTCAGCGCCCGGCTGGCACCCAACGCGGCCACGATGACAGGATGGATGGGCGCGTCCGCTCCACCGGCAAACATCACATCGGCATCGCCGCGAATGATCAGGTCCGCGGACTGCGCAATGGTCGCGCTGGAGCAATCGCACCCTGTGGCGGTGGTGGTGCTCTGTCCTTGAA
>JBGOTY010000374.1:0-3216 GCA_041476745.1 Verrucomicrobiia bacterium
CCCTCAACTCTCGCAACAGGAAATCGACAGCGGCAAGACCATGGCGATACTGGCCTATATCCCCATTGCTCTGATCGGCCTGATTGTGTCGATCATCTCCATCTCCACCAAGAACAACGCCTACGCCCTGTATCACGCGAAACAAGCGCTCACCCTGTACATCTGCGCCTTTGTCGGCGCCCTGTGCTGCCTGCCGCTTATTTTCATCTGCATCGGAATTCCGCTGCTGATTGCCCTGGAAGTCGGTGCGTTGGTGCTGTGCATTATCGGGATCATCAATGCCAGCTCTGGCAAATGCAAACCGTTGCCCGTGATCGCCAAATTCGTCGATAAGCTCTTCGGGAACATCCAAAAGGTCTAGTCGCTTACTGCCCCGTGGTGAGGACGACGCGAAACCGCGCCTTCCCGCTCATCATGCGCTCGTAGGCCTCGTTGGCGCGTTCCAGCGGGAAGACTTCATTCATCGACCGCACACCGGAGAGCACACTGAACGAAAGCGTGTCCTGCGAATCGATCGATGTGCCCGAATACCAGCCCCGGACCGACCGTTTTCCAGAAATGAGCGGAAAAGGAGACACCGCGAGCGATGGCGGAGCGCCAAGAATCATCAACGTCCCGTGCACGCCCAGACCGCCGATGGTCGCGCTCATCGCTTCACCGTTCGTCACCGTGGCGAGAACGACCCTCGCGCCGCCCAGCTTCGTCAGTTCCACTGCCGGATCCTGCGTCTGGCTGTCAATGTAATGCCACGCGCCAAGCTGGCGGGCCAGCGGTTCCTTGTCCTTCCCGCGCGCGATCGCCACCGTCTTGAAACCCATCTTCACCGCGAACTGTACGCCGAGATGGCCGAGCCCGCCAATTCCCAAAACCGCGACGAGGTCGCCGGCCCGCGCGCCGCTGTTGCGGAGCGCATTGAATGTCGTCAACCCGGCGCACATCAGCGGCGCCGCCTCGACGCCTGACAACTCTTCGGGAACCCGCGCCATCGCCTCAGCCGGGGCAATCATGTAGTCGCCCTAACGTATCCGTCTGAGCGGCTACGTCTAGTTTCTGGTGACAAATTGTGAAACTAGTCGGATAACGGCTGCTGCACGGGGCCGATCTGTGGTGTGCGAACGGGCTTCGCCATGCCAAAGAAGATCACCACGCCCCGGCCGGCGCCGAGGGTCGAGTCAGCTTCAGCAACCCGATCAAATTCAGCCGTGTAGTCTTGCCAGTTGTTGGTGACCCAGACATCGATTGCTTAGCGGTTTTGAATGCTTAGGCTGCCGGCCTCCGTGAAGTCATCCTGATTGCCGGCGTCATCGCTGGCCGCCACTTCGACGATGTATGTGCGTCCCGCTGCTTGCGGTTTGAAGCCCAACGCCAGATTCAGTGTAACGGTTGGGGCGGTCGGGCCGCTGGCGACCACGCTGGTGTCGGCCATGTAGAGGGTCGCGAATGGGGTGTTCAGATGCTTGTAGCTTCCCGGCGCGGCACCGGGGCCGAACTTGCCCGAGGCTTCATTGAACAGGCTGAAGGTGTTGCTCGCTTCGTCGAATCGAACCCAGAAGATAATGTTATTGCCGTCGCGGATGCGGAATTGCAGAAGTTTCAGGTTGTGCCAATTCTCCGGCTCGGGCACGGTCCAACTGAATGCGTACGTCAGCCGCTCCAGCGCCGAGGCGCTCGCTTCGGTCGGACTCAGATCAAACGAGCCCGTTGAGCCGTCATTGTCAACAATCGTGCATGTCGCCTGGTTGGAGTGAGTGATCGTTGCGTTGACCGGGTTGGAGAGGATGACGAAGAAAGTCTCGGTTGACTCGACGCGCGTGTCGCCGCAAACAGGGATGTTGATGGTGGTGTTTGTCTTGCCCGGCAGGAACGTCGCCGTGCCGGTCCCACCAGCGTAGTCGGCGGGGAAGCCGCATGGCATTAATGGGTTTGACACGGCCGTGCCGTCGTGGGTGGTGAAGTTCACGGTAACGGTCTTGCCGCTGGCGGAAGACAGGAACACAGGGAACTTCGCAACGACGAATCCAGAGTTCCCTTCGGTGACCTTCGCGTTCCCGATCGTCACTACCGGTGGTGGGTCATTATCGAGAATCGTCACCGTCGCGGAACTCGGTGCGCCCACGGTGTAACCGTTGCCCGGCAAGATCGTGAGCGTCACGGTTTCATCATTCTCGTCGATCAGGTCGTCGATGGCGAACACCGGACGAAAGAAATGGGCAACTCCGGTATTCAGCGTTATGGTCGACCCGATCATGCTGTAATCTGTCCCGTTGCTCGCGCTGCCGCCCATGGCAATATTCACGACCAACTGAGGGCCAAGGTCACCCAGCCGATCCACAGAGAAAAGAGCAGTGGCCACGTCAATGTTCCCGGACTCACTGGCGACAGCGTCATTGACGCTCACCGATATGACCGGCGGTTCGTTGTCAAAAAGGGACACCGAGGCGATGCTATGGCCGAGGCTGTAGGTGGCGGCGGGCAGGATGCTGATCTGCACAAATTCTTTGGCCTCGGTGATTGTGTCGTCTATCGGCGTGAGGGTGAGCACCACAGAAGAGCTTCCCGCCGGAATCGTCACGCTCGACGGCAATGTGACATAGTCCACTCCGTTGATCGCCGTTCCTGTGATGTCCAGGTTCACGGTCAGCGCGCCGGCGGTGCTGCCCGTACGGCTTATCGTGAATTGGGCCGTGTCGGTTCCGGGTTCCGCAGCAGTTGAGTCAGTAGCGAAGATGGCCACGACGGGGACAACGGTAAAGTCGCTGGCGCTAGTGGCTGTTCCTTCTGGTGAGGCGACGCTGATCCTTCCCGTGGTCGCTCCGACGGGGACGGTGGCGGTGATCTGGGTGTCAGAGTTGATCCTAAAACTGGTAGCGGCCGCGGAGTTGAACCTGACACTCGTCACCCTGGTAAAACTCTCCCCGGTAATAGTCACTGCTGCCCCCTCCGGGCCCGATGCGGGCGCAAAGCTGAAGATGACCGGGGGGACGAAGCACGCCTCGTCGCCGGTGCCGCCCAGATAGGTCGCATACAACAGGCCCGCGGGGCCGGACACGTTGGGATTCAGTTTGACCACGAACACATCCACGTGGTTGGTTTCAAAATTGTTGTTCAGAGTGACATCGACGGCGTTCTTGAGTGTGAAATCCTTGGAGTCGGTCACGCCGGTCACGTAGACATTGCCATTGGTGTCCACCGCGATGCCCGTGGCGATGTCGTCGC
>JBGOTY010000375.1:0-3200 GCA_041476745.1 Verrucomicrobiia bacterium
CGTCGCCAGCACATGCTCGACGGTGTGAATAACCGTTCCATTCGTCCCGATGGTCGTCCAGCGCGTCGTGTCGCCGATGTTGCGAATATTCGGTTCGATTTCAGGTTTCCCCTCCAGATCGACGCGCACAAACTTAATCCCATGATCCAACGGCGCGGGTTTCCAGGTCATGTTGACCTGCGAACCCGTGTGGATGCCAATGCCCGAGAACGACACGGGGTGTTTGATCGTCTGCTGCTGTTTCAGCATGTGCGGTGCCCTTCTAACACCCCCCATACCAATTGGCAAGCCAGCGGTTTCCTGTATAATCGCCTCGTTGATGAGATCGCGTCTGTTAATCGCGTTGCTACCATTCGCTTTTACTACAGCGCTGGCAGACCCGATTCAGATTCAAGGCCCCGAGCAATCTCAGCTTAGCACCAACCTGCCCGACGGCGGCCTGCCACCGGCTATCGGGGTCAGAAATATCCAAATCTTCCGCGCCTCCCGCGACAAACCCGAGCTGACCGACGGCAAAGGCTGGACATACAATCACCATGTCGACATGGCTTCCTGGAAAGGCCGCTTGTACGTGGCGTGGAGTTCGGGTGAAAAAGACGAGGACACCTGGCCCTGGCGCGAGGTATACAGTACCTCCTCTGACGGCTTCACTTGGTCAGCGCCCGCTGAACTGTTCCCGCAGGGCGTGTCGAATCCGTTGCGGATGCATTTCTTCCACGCCCCGAACGGTCGGATGCTGGCCATCGCCGGACTCCGCCGCGGCGAGGTCAAGCTGACCGACAAGAACCGGGACACGCTCGTCGTCCGCGAGATACTCGCCGATCACACGCTCGGCCCTTATTTTACACTCCTGACGCCCACGCCCACGGTTGGGAACGAATTCTTCACGAATTCCGCCGACAACGGTTTCGTCGAAGCCTGCAACCAACTGCTCGCTGATCGCCCGTTCCTCGAACAACAGGATTACGGCGCGTTGCTGGGCGACCGCCGCATGAAGTGGCACGAGTCCGACGACAAAAACATGACCCTGAAGGCCTTCTCCTTTTTCCATCGAAAAGACGGCACGCTTGTCGGTATCTGCAAGAAAGGTTGGGTCACCGTCTCGAGGAACGACGGCAACACATGGTCGAAACCGGTCATCCCGCAATCGCTGGTCACCGGCACCGGCAAAGTCTGGGGTCAACGCACCAGCGATGGCCGCTACGCCTTGCTCTACAATCCTGACCATAAAAACCGGTTCCCCTTGGTGATGGTCACGAGCGACGATGGCGTCACGTTCCACGACATGCGTGTCGTTCACGGCGAATTGCCGCTGCAACGCTACGTCGGCCTGAACAAGAACGTCGGCCCGCAATACGTCCGCGGCATTTCCGAATGGTCGATTGGCGACGCTGTGGCGAAGGGCGAGGCCGTGTGGGTTGCCTACAGCGTCAACAAAGAGGACATCTGGGTCAGCTGCATCCCGCTCATCAAGAGTGCCGATTCCTGGAACACCTACAGCCCGAAATGGGCGCCGGTCAGTCTTACCAAAATTGACGGAGTAACTCTGGAAGACCGCGACCCATACGACTACGCCCGAGCGTTTCAAGTCTTCCCGGCAAGAACGAAGGTCACAATGTCATTCGATGTGCTCGCCAGTAAAGCCGGTGATGCTCCGCTCGAAATCGAATTGTTTGCCTTTTCACCCAGCCGATGTTCCGTTCGCTGGGAATTGACGAGGAAGGATTTCAGTAGCGACCGGCTTCCTTGCCGAATCGAGGCCGATTCCGAGACCGGCAAGTTCACGCTCTTTGAGTCCGAGACACCGGTCATCAAGGACATACCGTTGGCAGGGATGCTTATGCCTTTCACCGGCATCTCCTTCCGCACCGGCCCGCCCCGCCCGATCATCGACCGCGCGAAGGCCTCCGTCACCAACGATTCTCCGACCACGCCAGCCAGGTACACGATTCAAAGCCTGAAGATTCAGTAAGTCCCCCTTTGGCTTTGGGATTGCAGGCGTGCGCCAATTGTGACAAAACGCCTGCATGAAACGATTGTTCCTTCCGCTTTGTCTCACCGCTCTGGCGATGACCTGTTCGGTGGCGCTCGCTGCCGATTCACAGGTCATCAAGATCGTCTCCAGCCTGCCGCGCACGGGCAGCGCCAACGCGCAGAGCACCACCTTGGTCAACGGCATCAAGATCGCCATCGACGAGGTCGGCGGCAAAATCGGCGATTTCACCCTCGCTTACGAGGACTGGGACGACGCATCACCCGAGCGCGGCCAGTGGGATCCGGCAGTCGAGGCGGCAAACGCGCAGAAAGCCGTCAAAGATCCCGACATCATGGCCTACATCGGCACCTACAACTCCGGCGCCGCTAAAATCTCGATGCCAATTCTCAACCAGGCCTCCCTTGTCATGGTCAGTCCCGCCAACACCTATCCCGGCCTCACCAAACCCGGTCTCGGCGAGGCGAACGAGCCGCAGGTGTATCGTCCGTCGGGCAAAATCAATTTCTTCCGGGTCGTGCCCGCCGACGATATTCAGGGCGAAGTCGCCGCGCTGTGGGCCAAGGAACTCGGCGTCAAGAAAGTCTTCATCCTTCACGACCGCGAACTGTACGGAAAAGGCGTCGCCGACGTGTTCAAACGCGCCTGCGGCAAGCTCGGCATCCAGGTGGTCGGTTACGAAGGTATCGACCCGAAGGCGGCGAACTATCGCTCGCTGGTGACGAAGATCAAGGGTACGGATGCCGACCTGGTGTATTTCGGCGGCACGACGCAGACGAATGCGGGCCAGTTGGCCAAGGACCTCGTGGCCGTGGGCGTGCGCGCCAAGTTGATGTTGCCCGACGGCTGCCGCGAACAGGCGCTCATCGAGTCGGCGGGCAAGGACAACCTCGACGACCGCACCTACGTGACGTTTGGCGGGCTGCCGCCCAGCCAGTTGAAAGGACGCGGCAAGGACTTTTACGAGAACTATAAAAAGAAATTCGGTTCGGAACCCGAAGCCTACTCCGTGTACGGCTACGAGGCGGGACGCGTCGTGCTCGAAGGCATCAAACGCGCCGGCAAGAAAGACCGCGCGGCGATCCGTGATGCCATCGCCGGCCTGCGCGATTTCGACGGCGTCCTCGGCAAATGGTCATTCGACCAGAACGGCGACACCTCCCTCAAGGTCATGATGGTCGAAATCATCAAAGACGGCAAATTCACC
>JBGOTY010000376.1:0-3192 GCA_041476745.1 Verrucomicrobiia bacterium
CATCCGAAAGTCGCCGAGGCCGCCGTCGTCGGCCGCCCCGACCCGCTGAAAGGCCAGGCCCTCGTCGCCTTCGTCACCGTGCGCAGCGACGTGAACATCTCGCCCGAGCTCAAGGAAGAACTCCGCGCCCACGTCGCCACCCAAATCGGTGCCCTCGCCAAGCCCGACGACATCCGCTTCACCGATTCCCTGCCCAAAACCCGCAGCGGAAAAATCATGCGCCGCCTCCTGAAAGAAATCGCCGCCGGCGGCGAAGTCAAAGGCGACACCACAACGCTAGAAGACCTAAACGTCATCGCCAAACTCCGCGCGGACGAGGAGTGATACAGGCGGCTGTCATGATAGGCTGGATTGAATAGAGTGAGTATAAATCTATGGGCCTCGACAACATTCGCAATAGACCAGACTTGACGCCACTATTCGGTTCCATGCCAAAAGAAGTCCATGAGCACATCATGAACATTCTTTTGGGAATCGACGACCGCCTATGCACACTAGCCCGAGAAGCAAGCCAACATATTGGAGTGCCATACCAACACACAGGTCTCAAACTCTTCGTGCGGGAAAACGATGCGGAGATCTCAGGAGGGCCATCGGGTAATGCAGGGGACATCTGGTTTGAGGTTGAATACAGCTTTGACGAAACGAGCCGAAAACTGCGTGCACCTCCGTGGACTGTGGACTCGCGGATCGTGATCTTTTGCGCCGATCTTGACCCGTTGGCACGTGGTTATTCCTGCACTCACGATCTTGTAGCTTTGAAAGCCACAACCAACACCCCTATATCCACGGTAGAGACCATGGCCGCTCATATCGACGCTTTGACATTAGAGATTCGGAAGCGAACACCGGCCGTATTCACACAGTCTCTCCACGCAGACCTTGAGCGACTGGCAGGTGCTGGCGGCCAACAACCGCCTCCAGAAAATTGAAAGCTTACTTCCCCTTTGCCCGCTCGTACTGCTTGGGCCAGGCGATGTCTTGGTGGAGTTCCGCGGCGGCATGTAATGGGAAATACGGGTCACGGAGGAATTCTCGCGCCATGAGGACCAAATCCGCTTTGCCGGTTCGGATGATCTCATCGGCTTGCGCAGTTGTGGTAATGAGGCCGACCGCGCCGGTGGCAATCCCGGCTTCGCGACGGATTCTTTCGGCAAAGGGTGTCTGGTAGCCGGGCGTTGTGGGAACTTTCGCATCGGGAGCGATGCCGCCGGACGAACAATCAATCAAGTCCACCCCCAACCCCTTCACCATCTTGGCCAGCTCCACCGACTGCTCAATCGTCCACCCTTCAGGCTCTTTCCAATCGGTCGCGGAGATGCGCAGGAAGAGCGGCTTGCTCTCCGGCCAGACTTCGCGAACCGCTGCAGAGACCTCGCGCACGATGCGGGTGCGGTTTTCAAAAGAACCACCGTACGCATCCTTCCGATGGTTCGCTAGCGGCGAAAGAAATTCATCCATCAAGTAACCATGCGCCGCATGCAGTTCGACCACTCCAAACCCGGCCGCCAAGGCGCGTGCGGCGGCCTCCCGAAATTTCCGCACAATTCGCTGGCTACCCTTAACGGTGAGTTCCTCCGGCGCAGGATCGCCGGGATTAAAAGGAACGGGGCTCGGCGCAAACGGCGTCCACCCACCCTTCTCCTTCGAAACGATCCCCCGTTTCCCACCGTGCGGCGAAAGCGTGCTGGCCTTGCGGCCCGCGTGCGCCAATTGAATCCCCGGCACACTGCCTTGCGATTTGATGAAAGCCGTAATGCGCTTCAGAAATTCAATGTGCTCATCCTTCCACAATCCCAGGTCGTCCGGTGAGATGCGCCCTTCAGGTTCCACCGACGTCGCTTCGGTAAAAACCAGCGCCGCCCCGCCACAAGCGCGACTGCCCAAATGCACAAGGTGCCAATCGTTGGCGAATCCGTCCGCGCTCGAATACATGCACATCGGCGATACGACGAGGCGGTTTTTCAGTGTCAACCCGCGTAATGTAAAAGGTTCAAATAAATGTGCCATGGGATCAATGCTTTCAGGTTCAGCTTCAGATGCGGCAAATCGTAGGACAGTTGCCGCGCCTCACAAGTAAAAACTTTGCCTCTACCAGATGTAACACGCTATAAACAGCCCCGTGGATCGCCCCCGCAACGATTCGCCTCCTCCCACACGCGTCCGCTACGGCGTGCTGGGGTTTATGCTGCTGCTCACCGCAATCGCCTATCTCGACCGCGTTTGTATTTCCACCGCCGCGCCGGCGATGAAGGCCGACCTGGGCCTCAACGACGCGCAGATGGGCCGCGTCTTCAGCGCGTTCACCTTCGCCTACGCGCTGATGGAAGTGCCGAGCGGCTGGCTGGCGGACCGGTTCGGGCCGCGCCTGATGCTGACGCGCATCGTGATTTGGTGGTCGGTGATGACCGCCGTGACAGGCTGGGCAACAGGCTTCGTTTCCCTGTTCCTGATTCGCATGTTGTTTGGCGTCGGCGAAGCGGGCTGCTTCCCCTGCATGGCCCGGGCCTTCGCGCGCTGGCTTCCCGCCCGCGAACACGGGCGCGCGTTCGGGCTGGCGGTAATGACCGGCGCGCTGGGCGGCGCAATCACGCAGCCGCTGGTCGTGTGGATGCTGGACCGAATGCACTGGCGGCACACGTTCCCGATCTTCGGCTGTGTGGGCGTGGTGTGGGCGGTGGCGTGGTACTGGTGGTTCCGCGACGACCCGCATCGGCACACCGCGGTGAATGAAGCGGAACTGCGGGAGATCGGCTGCCAACCGCCGACGCCTCACGAACGCGTGCCGTGGCGGAGTCTGCTGACCAACCCCAGCGTCTGGGCCGTGTGCTTCATGTATTTCGGCGTGATCTATGGCTGGTATTTTTTCCTGACATGGTTGCCAACCTATCTGATGCGCGCCCGTGGATTCGACCTGCAGCACGCCGGCTGGCTGTCGTCACTCCCGCTGATCGGCATCGCCACCGGCGTCTTCAGCGGCGGTCTCGTCAGCGACGCGCTGGTCCGCCGTCTCGGCCTGAAGATCGGCCGACGCCTACCAGGTCTGGTCGGTCTGCCGCTGGCCGCCATCACCATGGTGGCCGCCGTGTACACGCCCAACGCAATCGCCGCCGCGTGGTTGCTCGCGCTCGCCGCGCTCCTGGCCGCGCTGGCCGTTGCGCCGGGCTGGGCCGTCTGCCTTGAAATCGGCGG
>JBGOTY010000377.1:0-3178 GCA_041476745.1 Verrucomicrobiia bacterium
AGGTCGCTCACGTCCGGCTCGTCGTCCACAATGAGAATTGTTTCTGGCATGGCGGCACGGTGTAACAAACACGTCACGCTCCGGCGGCGCTAACGTTACAAACAGGTGACGAGACTTACCCGGTGACAGCCCCTTCCGAGGCCGAGGACACCAGTTTGGCGTATTTTGCCAGCGCACCCTTTTCATAGCGCGGCTTCGGGGCTTTCCATTCCTTCAGTCGTCGTTGGATCTCGTCGTCGCTCAATTCAACGTCCAACCGTCGTTTCGCCACGTCGAACGATATCATGTCACCGTCGCGCACGATGGCGATGGGCCCGCCCTTCGATGCTTCCGGGGCAACGTGCCCCGCGGTAAAGCCGTACGTCGCACCCGAGAAACGCCCGTCGGTCATCAAGGCCACTTGATCGCTGATTCCCTGGCCGACAATCGCGGCGGTGACGGCCAGCATCTCGCGCATGCCGGGACCACCGTGCGGTCCCTCGTAGCGGATCACCACCACATCGCCAGCTTTGATCTGCTTCGCCTGGACGGCCGCAAATGAGTCTTCTTCGCAATCGAAGACACGCGCCGGACCACGATGGCTCGTGCGTTTGTGACCGACGACCTTCAAGACGCAACCTTCGGGAGCGAGGTTGCCTTTCAAAATGACCAGTCCGCCTGTCGGCTTGATCGGGTTCGCGAGTGGCCGAATGACCGGTTGCCCCGGAGCTTCCTTCGCGTCCCGGGCCTCCTCGCCAATCGTGCGGCCCGAAACGGTGATTTCGTCGGGGTTGAGCAGTCCCGCATCGAGCAGGCGTTTCGCGACGACCGCCGTGCCGCCGGCGGCGTAGACATCGGTGGCGACAAACTTGCCGCCCGGCTTCAGATCGCAAAGCAGGGGGGTCTTCGCACTCACACGGTCAAAGTCATCGATGTTCAGCGGCACGCCCGCTTCACGCGCAATCGCCAGGAGATGCAGCACAAGATTGGTTGACCCGCCCGACATCACACCGGCCGCAATGGCGTTCTCCAGGGCCTTTCGCGTGATGATTTTGCGGGGTGTCAGTTTTCGTCGAAGCAATTCAACGATTTGCTTTCCGGTTTCAAACGCGACCTGATCTTTCCTTGGGTCCTCGGCGGGCACGCTATTCGCACCCATGAGCGAGATGCCGAGCATCTCCATCGCCATGGACATGGTGTTGGCGGTGAACTGGCCGCCGCACGCGCCCATGCCGGGGCAGGCGGCAATTTCCAGGTCGCGCAGATCTTCCTTCGTGATCTTGCCGGCGGCACAGGAGCCAACGCCTTCAAACACATCCTGGATCGTCACGTCCTTGCCGTGCCATTTGCCGGGCGCAATCGAGCCCCCATAGAGCATCAAGCCGGGCAGGTCCAGCCGCGCCAACGCCATGACCGTGCCCGGAATGGTTTTGTCGCAGCCCGACAGCGCGACGACAGCGTCGAACAGATAGCCGCGGGCAAACAGCTCAATTGAGTCGGCGATAATCTCGCGGCTGATCAGCGAGCACTTCATGCCTTCCGTGCCCATTGAAATGCCGTCGGAAATCGCAATGGTGTTGCATTCGAGCGGCACACCACCCGCCGCGCGCACGCCTTCCTTGATCTTGGCGGCCAGCCGTTGCAAGTGCGCGTTGCAGGGCATCGCATCGGTCCAGGTGTTGGCGACAGCAACCAGCGGCTTGTTGTGCAAATCCTCGTCGCTGAGCCCGACGGAGCGCAGGTACGAGCGCGCCGCGGCGCGCCCGAGTCCATCGGTGACAGCGCTCGATCGGTGTTTAAGAGACTTCAAATCTGTGTTCATGGCTGTAGATCCTACAGCCAATTTCTATCACAGCTTGAAGGTATGGGGAAGTAATTCTGAGAGCAGATGGATGCGCAAGCGGCGGGTGTTGCGCGAATCGGCGCAGATGACGACGCATTCGCCGAATTCCGCCAGCACCTGACGGCAGGCGCCGCACGGGCTGAGGGCGGCACTGGGCGCGACGACGGCAATCGCCTGAAACTTGCGATGTCCTTCGCTGACAGCCTTGCCGACGGCGACGCGCTCGGCGCAATTGGTCAGTCCGTAGCTGGCATTCTCGACATTGACACCCGTGTACACCTTGCCGCTCTTCGTGAGGAGCGCGGCACCCACGCGAAACTTCGAGTAAGGAGCATGGGCGTTGCGCTGGGCGGCTTTGGCAGCAGCGATCAGTTTGCGGAACTTGAGTGGACGGGATTTCATAGCGCGCCGATGAATTCGGTGAGTAGCTTTGCGAGTTTTCCCTGGGCCGTGCGGCCCACCTCGAGAACTTCATCATGCGAGAGTTTCTTGCTGGAGATGCCGGCCGCGAGGTTGGTGATGCAGGAAATGCCGACGACTTCGATGTTGTGGTAGCGCGCCATGATGACCTCGGGCACGGTGCTCATCCCCACCGCATCGGCGCCTATCCACGCAAACGCCTTGATTTCAGCGGGCGTCTCATAACTCGGCCCGGTGGTGGCGAGGTAAACGCCGCGCCAGATGGGGACCTGTTGTTTTTCGGCCGCCGTATCGAGTTTTTCACGCAGGCGAGGGGAATACGCCTGGCTCATGTCGATGAATTTGACGCCACCATCGCTATTGATACCGCCCATGAGCGGGTTGATGCCCAAATGATTGATGTGATCCTCGATCACCATGAGATCGCCCGGCTTGTACTGCGGATTGATGCCGCCCGCGGCGTTTGTGACGATGAGCACTTTCACGCCGAGCGCATCGACCACGTGGATCGGATAGGTGATTTCCGCGGGACTGCGTCCTTCGTAGCAGTGAAAGCGTCCGCTCAGCACCAGCAACTTTTTTCCCGCCAGTTCGCCGAGAATCATCTGCCCGGCATGTCCCGCGACGGTGGGCTTCGGGAAGTTGGGAATATCGGTGTAAGGGATGACGACCGGCTTCGTGACACCCTGCGTGATGCCTCCCAGACCCGAGCCTATCACCAGGGCCACGTCCGGCTTGAAGCCGGCCAACTTCGATTCCAGGAAATCCTTCGTCTCTTTTACATTCGCCATCATCTGAATCAGTTCCTCACTCGATCTTCTGCACGATCAGTGGCGATCGTGTGTTCACAGGTTTGTCTTCAATCTTGTAGGCGCCGCTCACCATGCGTGCCGCTTCGGTGGCGCGGGCTTCATCATTATAGTGCATGATCATCAA
>JBGOTY010000378.1:0-3174 GCA_041476745.1 Verrucomicrobiia bacterium
GCGGACGTTGCAGTGGGTCAGGTCGCTGCTGCCAACCCGGCGGAACATGCCTTCCTCGATGACGCGCAACAGGTCGCCCTGACCCTTGGGCGGCATGTCTCCAACTTCATCCAAGAACAGCGTGCCGCCCTCGGCCATCTGGAATCGGCCGGGTCGGTCGGTGTACGCCCCGGTGAACGCGCCCTTGACGTGGCCAAACAGTTCGGCCTCCAGCAATTGTTCGGGCAGCGCGGCGCAGTTGACGGAGATGAACGGTTTGTCGCGGCGCAGTCCTTTCTGGTGGATGGCGCGGGCGACGAGTTCCTTGCCGGTGCCGCTTTCGCCCTGGATGAGCACGGTCACATCGCTGGCCGCGACTTCTTCGACGAGCTGGCCGATGGCGCGCATGGTTTCCGTTGAGCCGAGGAGTGGGCTGGGTTCGGAACGCTTTTGCAGGCGCAGCCTCAGTTCTTTGTTCTCGGCGACCACCGCTTGATATTCCAGCGCCTTGCCGACCAAGGCGCGCAGTCGCCGCATATCCAGTGGTTTGGGCAGGTAATCGTACGCGCCTTGTTTCATGGCCTCGACTGCTGTGTTCACGGTGCCGTACGCCGTCATCAGAATCACGATGGTGTCGGGGCTCTTTATTTTGACGTGGGCCAGCAGATCCGTGCCGTTGGGGCCGGGGAGGCGGACATCGGAGATGACAAGATTGTAGAGTCGCTGCTCCAATCGTTCGATAGCCTTCTGGCCATCGCTGGCGGTGCTTATCTGGTAGCCTTCGCGTTGCAGCGCTTCCTGGATGCCTGCGCACAGGCCAGATTCGTCTTCGACGACAAGGATGTGAATTCGGGACTTATCCATGCGGCAATCGGACCGGCAATGTGAGAATGAACGTCGCCCCTTTGCCGGACGCGCTTTCGACGCGCAGCGTTCCGCCGTGCGCGTGTACGATCTGTTGCGTGATCCACAGCCCCAAACCGCTGCCATCAGCCTTGGTGGTAAAGTACGGCTCGAAAATCCTGTCCTGATTCTCGGGCGTGATTCCATTACCATCGTCGATGAACTCGATGGTTACGCCGGCTTTGCGCGCCGCCGTACGCACAACTACATGCCCTCCTTTGGCAGCAGCTTGCAGGGCATTGATGACCAGATTGATGAACGCCTGGGTCAATTGATCGGCGTCGGCTTCAACCTCTGGCAGGACGTTACCGAACTCCACGACCAGATCGATGCCCCGTTCTTCCGCCTGTGGTCGCAACAACTCACAGGTATGGCTGATCAACTTGTTCACCGAGAGGGGTACCAAGCTCAAAGACGGTGGGCCGGCGAGTTGTAAGAACCGCGTGACCACGTTTTCCAGTCGATGCAACTCGCCATGGATGATCTGAAACCGGTCACCGGTTCGCTGCGCCAAATCCACGCCGCCAACCGCCATGTCCTCTTCGAGCAACTGTACATGGATATCGAGCGAACTGAGTGGATTGCGAAGTTCATGGGCCAGATGGGCCAGTAACCGGGTCAGCAACTCGCGCTTCTGCTCCTGCGTCAAACGCTGCAATTCTAGCGGCTGCACCGGATGCCCGACGGCCTTGGCGAGGATTCTTTCCACAAGCCGGATGGTAACACGGTTTGCTTGGCGGGCAAGAGTGCCGAAGAGGGTTGCACGCCTCGCCGATCCTTTCGTGCAAGAGTTGCACGAGATGTGGTGCGTGCGTGGATTAGAGTCGGCGACAGTCCGCACCAAACAATCGCAAGGTGCTGCTGTCCAGGTTGATTGGCGGTCAACAGGTTTCCGTGGCACTGCTGTTGCTAAAGCTCCTGCCAGACCGAGGAAGCGGCATTATATGGCTGGTTTCACAATTCAAGAACGGTTTGAACTTCAAGAACAGCGACGTGGCGAGATCACGCTGCTTTTTATCAAAGGTCGGATGGATCAAGCCGAACTCGACGTGTTCAACGCCGCTGTGACTCGTTTGCGGAAGGAAGGCTGTCGGCGGGTGGTCGTGGATTTTTCGGAAGTGACCGCCATCACCACACTGATAGTTACTGGTTTCGTCATGGGCGCTGAAACACTTCGTGGCGATGGCGGTGAAATGGTCTTGACCGGGATTTCACCTTCCGTCAGCAAGGTCTTCGAGGTGATTGACTCGACTCACAAACTCGAGATGCAGACTGATGTGGTTGCTGCCATCAAATCCATGACCCAGCGATCAACCCAAGCCGGGGCATCATCGTAAGGCAACACGAAGACGATTTTGATGACCTTGGGATATTTCACAGCGCCCGGTTTGCTGATTCCGCAACTGTCCAGCGTGGATCAGGCGAGCGCGATCAACGAGTTGAGCCAGCGTTTGCAGCAGGCGGGACGAATTGAGGATTCATTGACGTTTTTCCAAGCGGTGTTGGAGTGCGACTACCTGTCTTCGTCGGCCACCGAGGACGGAGTGGCATTTCTCCATGCGCGCGTGCGGGGCATTGATCAACCCTGTTTCGCGGCGGGATTTTCCAAGGCGGGAGTTCGTTGGCGGGATGGTTCGCACGTTCACGCCGTATTTCTGATGGCTGTGCCGCCCGTCGAGACGCAACTGTATCTCGCATTAATGTCGGCGCTGGCCCGGCTATCGAGAACGACGCAGTTGATGAGTTCCCTCATGACCTGCAGGCAGGCCAAAGAAGTTTTGCAACTATTGAACGCTGTGGAATTGAGCGCGCCTGTTCACCGAGGAGAGCCTCTGGTTCTGAAAGACAGGAAAGACTAACTATGGAATTTACGTGTTCACGAAGTAGCAAAGCTGTTTGCCGTCGCCAGAAAGTCGCTGCTGATCAACGCCGAGTTGACGGTACGCTTCTCACTGCACCGGGAGGCTTCGCGATGAACAGATCTTTGGTCGTGCACTGAACATGATTGAACTTCTGCTCACGATTTCCGGTGCGGGAATGCTTGCGAGCATCCTCGCTGGAGTGCGTGCGCCGAAATTGTGGCTGGCTGGCGTTCTCATGGGCGCGGCAGGAGGACTGGGCGCGGCGGTGGTGGCGTTGGTCACCGGCGTGGTTTGGGATTGGCAAAGCGCACTGACAATTGGCGGCGAGGTCGTGCACCTGCGGCTCGATGCGGTGAGTGCGCTGTTCCTCGCGTTGCTCGGTCTGGTCGGCGGGGCGGGTGCGGTTTATGGGCGCGAGTATTGGACTGAC
>JBGOTY010000379.1:0-3170 GCA_041476745.1 Verrucomicrobiia bacterium
AGCGGCGCTTCTGTGAAGCGCCGAATCGGGCTTCGTTGTGCGAGAGCCGAGTCAGACGAGACGCCGCGACGATGTTTTCGCGGCAATCTCCCAAACCATAATATGTGGGAACAAATAATAGCCAACAAACGCCGTTCCGCGGTGCTCATCATCGGAATGGCGGTGATTCTTCTGCTGATCGGCTTCACCGGCGGTGAACTGATCGCCCCCAACGCCGGCGTGCCGGGCTTGCTCTTCGCCCTGCTCCTCTGGGGCGGGATGATGCTCGCCTACTTCACCAGCGCCGAATCCATCCTCATGGCCGGCGCGTACGCGCGCGAATTGAAACAGGAAGACAGCCCGCAGTTGTTCAACATCGTCGATGAAATGCGCCTCGCCTCCGGGCTGGGTTTCATGCCGCGCATCTTCCTGATCGACGATCCTGCGCCCAATGCCTTCGCCGTCGGCCGCAAACCGGAAACCAGTTCCATCACCGTCACCACCGGCCTGATGTATCGCCTCAACCGCGACGAACTCCAGGGTGTCATCGCCCACGAGATCGGCCACCTCAAAAACCGCGACGTGCAATTCATGACGCTCGCCGCGGTCATGCTCGGGTCCATCGTTATTCTCTCCGAAATCGTCCGCCGCTCGCTTTGGTACGGCGGTCGCGGCCGCAGCCGCTCCGATTCGCGCAGCGGCAGTGGCGGCGGTCAGCTACAGGTCGTCATTCTGGTCGTCGGCCTGCTCTTCGCCATCCTCGGCCCGATCATGGCGCAACTGCTCTACTTCGCCTGCTCCCGCAAACGCGAGTATCTGGCCGACGCCAGCGGCGCGCAGTTCACCCGTTACCCCGAGGGCCTCGCCTCCGCCCTCGAGAAAATTTCCCAGGCGCACGTTCCGCTCAGCTTTGCGAGCAAAGCCACCGCGCCGATGTTCATCGTAAATCCATTAAGCGCCGCCAGCGGGGACGGCGATGAGGCCGACAGCGTCTTCTCTTCGCACCCGCCCACCAGCGAACGCATTCGCATCCTGCGCGGCATGACCGGCGCGTCGTTCACCGACTACGAAGCCGCCTGGCGCAAAGCCAAAGGCGGTTCGCTAATCGGCGCCCGCACTCTGCAATCCGCGCCAACCGAACCCATCCGTGCGCCATCGAACGAAGGCCCGATTCAAACCCGACAGGATGCTCACGACGTCGCCCGCCGCGCGTCCGGTTACATGCGTCTAAAATGCGCCTGCGGCTTGGAGATCTCCGTGCCGGAAGGTTACGAACAAGACTCCATCCGCTGCATTCGCTGCGGCAGCATCCTGTCAATCCCTTCCGCCGCCAGCACTCCGCCGCCACCCCCAGCGACGTCCGCCGTGCCACCCGTAATCCCACTGGCCCCGCTGCAATTCCACCGCACCGGCACCGGCTGGGAATCCTTCCGCTGCGCCTGCGGCCGCACCGTCCAACTCAGCCCCGCCTTCGACGCCCCCCAAATCCGCTGTAACGCCTGCGGGCGCACGATTGCTGTTACGTAAGTGACACCCAACTCAGTTGACCCCATTCCTTGGCTGGGTTAAGACTTCGACGTGACTCACGTCGCTTCACCGCCCACAAAGCCAGTGATGATCTTCGACGGCGACTGCAATTTCTGCCGTCGCTGGATCTCGCGGTGGCAACAGAACACCGGTGATCGCGTCGAATACATCCCCTTCCAAGACCCGAGTGTAGCGGAACGGTTTCCCGAGCTGACTCATGAGCAATGCGAGCAAGCGGTGCAATTCATCGACACGGACGGGCACATCTACTCGGCTGCCGAAGCGGTCTTCCGTGCGCAGGCGGTCGCGCCATGCGAGCGATGGCCGTTGTGGTTGTACCAACGAACACCCGGCGTTGCTCCCGTCACCGAAGGATTCTACCGTTTCGTCGCCAAACACCGCACCGGGTTTTCGTTCCTGACACGCGTTCTCTGGGGACAGCACGTCGAGCAGCCCACGCATTTTTTCACGCGCTGGGCTTTTCTCCGACTGCTGGGGATCATTTACTTCATCGCCTTCGTTTCCCTCTGGGTACAAATCGACGGGCTTGTTGGCAGCCAAGGCATCACGCCCGCCTCGCAGTATATGGAACTCGTCCACAACTGGTCACGCGAACATAGCGTTTGGGACGCCGCCTCCATCGCTCCGACGCTTTGCTGGTTCAACACGAGCGACCGGTTTCTACACTTTCTTTGCGGTGGCGGAACGGTCTTATCGGTGCTGGTGATCCTCGGCATCGCGACCGCCCCCTCACTGGCCTTGTTGTGGCTATTCTATCTGTCCTTGTGCGCTGTCGGTGAACCCTTCCTGAACTTCCAGTGGGACGCGCTGCTCCTGGAGACGGGTTTTCTCGCGATCTTCTTCGCCCCGCGGCAACTGTTGCCCGGCCTGACCCGCGAAGCGCCGCCGTCGCGCATCGGGCTCTGGCTGTTACGTTGGTTGCTCTTTCGCTTGATGTTCGCCTCGGGCGTCGTCAAGCTCGCAACCGGTGACAAGACGTGGCACAGCCTCACCGCGCTGACCTTCCATTACGAAACCCAACCGCTGCCAACCTGGATCGGGTGGTACGCGCACCAGCTTCCCTTATGGTTTCAGAAGTTTTCCTGCGGGTTCATGTTCACCATCGAGCTGGGCGTTCCCTTCCTGATCTTCGCGCCGCGACGACTGCGTTTGATCGGTTGTGGGGCGATTGTCACACTGATGGCACTGATCGCGGTGACCGGGAACTATTGCTTCTTCAATCTCCTGGCGGTCACGCTCTGCGTGCTGCTGCTGGACGATACGACGTTGCGGCGGTTCGCCCCGGCACGTTGGCGGGAATTGCCGATCAACCCCCGCCATTGGCGGTGGCCCTGCTGGATTGCCACACCTCTCGCGATAATAGTGCTTCTGGTCACCACGATGACGCTGGCGTCGTCCTTTCGCGAACCAATTGCGTGGCCCGGCCCCATGGTGAGTCTCTTCCGCACCCTGGCCCCGCTGCGGAGCTTCAACGGCTACGGCTTATTCGCGATGATGACCACGGCACGGCCCGAGATCATCATCGAGGGCAGTAACGACGGCCAGACGTGGTCGGCCTACGAATTCAAATACAAGCCTGGCGACCCTACCCGACGACCCGCGTTCGTCGCCCCCCACCAACCGCGGCTCGACTGGCAAATGTG
>JBGOTY010000380.1:0-3166 GCA_041476745.1 Verrucomicrobiia bacterium
ACTGCTGGTATGGTCAGGCCATTTGAGTGGGACACTTCGCGCGCGCTCATCATGGGCGTGTTGAACGTGACCCCCGATTCATTTTCCGAGGGTGGAAAGTTTCTCGACGTTGACCGCGCCGTTGCGCACGCCCGGGAAATGACGCAAGCGGGTGCTGACCTTATTGACATTGGCGGGGAAAGTACACGACCGGGCGCGGCATCCGTGGGCGCGGATGAGGAATTGCGCCGCGTCCTGCCGGTGATCGAACGTTTGCGGGATTTGGTCATCTCCGTGGACACGACGAAATCCGTGGTTGCAGAGACGGCGCTGGCGGCGGGCGCGCGCATTGTGAATGACGTCAGCGCGTTGCGGTTCGATCGCCGCATGGTCGAAGTGGTGCGCGATGCTGGCGCCGGTGTGGTGTTGATGCACATGCAAGGGACACCGCAAACGATGCAACGAGAGCCTTGTTACGATGACGTGGTCGCGGAAGTAAGTTCGTTTTTGGCAGAACAGATCACGTTTGCCGAGGCGCGGGGGCTAAAAAAAATGCAAATCGCCGTTGACCCCGGTATCGGCTTCGGCAAAACTGTCGCGGATAACTTGCGGTTGCTCGCGCGCCTGGGGGAATTCAGCTTGCTGGGCTGTCCCTTGCTGGTGGGCACGTCGCGCAAGTCATTCATTGGCAAGGTGCTCGCCCCGCTCGGGAGTGGGACGGCACGCGAAGCGGACGGGCGGCTTTGGGGAACAGCCGCCACCGTCGCGTGGGCCGTCACTCACGGGGCACGCATCCTGCGCGTGCACGACGTGGCTGAGATGGCCGACGTGGTGCGGATGGTGGAGGCCGTGCAGCAGGCCCGATAGCAATCGATGGAAAACATTCCAGAATTCATCGCCGCGTACTGGAAGCCGGTCTTTGAGATCGCGCTGCTGGCGGCATTTATTTACTACATGTTCTTGCTGTTCCGCGGCACGCGCGGGGCGGCGGTGCTCACCGGCTTTGTCATCGTCCTGCTCGTCATTGTGGGCCTGACGCAACTGTTCCAGTTGGATGTGATCAGTTGGATTCTCGGCCGCTTCTTCACCTTCCTGGCCATCGCGGTGCTGGTCATCTTCCAACCCGAATGGCGGCGGGCTCTCGCGGAGGTCGGCAGCCGCCAATTGTTCTCGAGTCCCAAGCAACGGGGAGAGATGATCGACGTCCTGGTGGAGACCGCGCGTTCGCTGTCGCAGAAACGTTGCGGAGGTTTGATGGCGGTCGAACGCGAAATTGGTTTTCGTGGCGTGTCCGAAACAGGAGTGCCGATTGGCGCGAAGGCCACCCCCGAGTTGCTCACGACAATTTTCTTCCCGAACACGCCTTTGCACGACGGTGGCGTGGTATTGCGCGGCGATCAGATTGTCGCGGCGGCGTGCGTGTTTCCGCTGACGCAGCGGCAGGGATTGAGCGCGAGCACGGGGATGCGCCACCGCGCGGCGATGGGGTTGACCGAGGACTCGGATGCCGTCGTGGTGGTGGTGAGCGAAGAGACCGGCGAAATCTCCGTCGCCCACCGCGGCCATTTGGTGCAGGGACTGGATCCCGACGGTTTGCGGGCGTTTTTGGCAACGACGTTGACCTCCGTTCCTCGTCGCGGTAACTGGCTGGCGGAACTGGGGCGGCGTGTGTTCGGCAGTCTGGTGGGCCGTGAGACACCGTTGGGAACCGGGGAAGTAATCGACACTACAACCGACGGATTCGAGGGCCCGGGGGACACGGAAGCGGAGCACACCGAAGAGCGGCACGGGGAGGCCCGGCGTTAATGGGTTGGATCTCCAATAATGCAGGTCTCAAAGTGGTGTCGTTGGTGTTGGCGACCTGCGCGTGGATTTTCGTCAAGGGCATTACCAGTGACTGGCGCCCGATCGACGGGGTGCCGTTGGAGATCAAGGCGAAGCCGGGTTTGACGGTGCTGGCGACCAGCGCCGCGACGGTCAATGTGACCGTACGCGGCACGCGCGAGGACGTGCGGCAGGTCTCGCGACAGGATTTGTCCGCGGTGGTGGATTTGACAGGCGATGATCGCCGCGGGCCGATCACCGTCAGGCTCTCACCGTCCTCGGTCAGGCATTCGCGGCGCGTGCAGGTGACGGAAGTGGATCCGGCGGAAGTGACCGTCAACGTCGATGAGATGATCGAGCGCGACCTGCCGGTGCAGCCGCAATTTGGTGGCGAACTGCCCCCCAATTTGTCCGTCGAACGCGTGATCACCCAGCCCGAGAGCGTAAAAGTGAAGGGACCAAAAACACTCCTGAGCGGAATGGTCAACATCACCACACTGCCCATCGACGTAACCGGGCGGCGCACCTCCTTTCGCGAGCGCGTTGAGTTGACGCCGCTGGCGTTTCCCGAAGGACTGGCACAGCGGCATTGGGTGGAAGTGGACGTGCGGATCGGCACGGGACGCTCGGTTGACACCGCGCCGGGGCGGGGTGTAGAACAAAGGCCGTAGAATTTATGGGGAATGACAAGAAGCTGTTCGGGACCGACGGGGTACGCGGTGTGGCCAACGTCGAGCCGGTCACCTCGGAAACGGCCTTGAAGTTGGGTCGCGCCGCGGCGCATGTTTTCAAAACGCGCACCCCCGTGGCCAAGGGGCATGGTCGCCATAAGATCGTTGTCGGCAAAGATACGCGGCTGAGCGGCTACATGATGGAGAATGCGATTTCCGCCGGCATCCTTTCGATGGGAGTGGATGTCCTGCTCATCGGTCCACTGCCAACCCCCGGCGTCGCGTACACGACGCGCTCCTTGCGCGCCGACGCGGGGATCGTGCTTACCGCCTCGCACAATCCTTATGAGGACAACGGCATTAAGTTCTTTCGCGACGACGGGTACAAGCTCGATGACGCCATCGAGAAACAGATTGAGCATTTGGTTTTTAGCGGCGAGATCGAGAAGATCCGCCCGACCGCCGACGCCATCGGCAAGGCCATGCGCATCGACGACGCCCTTGGCCGATATGTCGAGTTTGTGAAGGCGGCTTTTCCCAAGGGCATGACGCTGGAGGGCCTGCGCGTTGTGGTGGATGTGGGCAACGGGGCGACGTACAAGAGTACGCCGTGCGTGTTGCGCGAGTTGGGCGCGAAGGTCACTGTGCTGAACGACGCACCCGACGGCACGAATATCAACAAGGAATGCGGC
>JBGOTY010000381.1:0-3149 GCA_041476745.1 Verrucomicrobiia bacterium
AACAGCGCACGCTCCCCACTGGCTCGGTAGCTTTGGAGCAGCGCCCCAATACTCCGGGCCTGGCAGTCCAGCGCCGCAGAAGTCAGATGATCTCCTTCTACTTCTCCATCGACCAGAAAGGTGTAGTTCCGCTGTTCAGGCTGCTGGAGCGCTCGCCAGCGAAGAATTTCGACGAGCGTGGAAAACTCCACGATTGGATCAGCAGGGTTTCCCTTCTTCCGTACGATTCTGGGTAAATATAGCAGTCCACGTTGCAACGGTAAACCCTTTCTCTCTTGTCCACTTGTCCGCGCCGAACAACGTTATTGCGTTTGCGGTAGTTGTTGTTTGCACAACCCGAATTCAATCGGTCTGAATGACAATACGCATGCAACACGGCAGGCGCTATGGGGTGTTTACCCCATCCGGGAATTCCCGAATGCAACCCCGATACGACTTGCCGGGGCTAGGTTGTGTGAACCAAGGAATGGCTGCTAGAAGCGTTGCGGGAACCGATGCCGGCGGAATCCGCGAGAAGGGCGGACGCGGCACGGGCGATCCCCTTGCGGTGTCTAACGATCGCGGGATGGCTGACACGAAATTCCCGCGCGACCTCGCACACGCCGAAGCCATGCATCAGAAGAAACAGAATCTGCTGCTGCATCACTGTCAGTTGCGGAACCAGTAGGTCAACAATGTCCCGTGTGATCAGTTCGTTGTGCAGATCGATTGGATCGGGAGCTTCCGGCCAGGCACCGAGACTGCCGTCGCCGTCATCGTCGCCCTGATCCAACGGCACGAGGTTGTTGCCGCGCTTGATCGAATTAATGCTGCGACCGCGGTCGAGGTAGTCGCGGGCGCGAAACTGGCACCCCTGGAGATACCAACTCAGTGTCTGCCCTGGCCGGTCTGCCTCCACCTGAACAAGGTGGAGGAACATCTCCTGCATCAGGTCCTTCTGCAAGTCGAGGTCGCCGGTCAACCGAGCCGCGATCCCGCGCAGTTGTTTAACGATTCGATGATCCTCTGTCACCTGCCACTCCTTACCTTTGCCCGGAATTCAACTCGCTTTGAATGACCACAGCGACACCGCAGGTTGGTGGCGAGCTGTGTGCGACAACACGCACATATCATCAAGATCACTTTCCCGTTTCTTACTTGCATCGCACCCTTCTTCAGTTTGTTTGTTCTGGCATGTCAACGCCATTGCCCGGGGGGCCTCAGTCCAAGCTAACTTCGGTCAGGCGCCCCCTTGAGAAATCACAAAACGCTGCTGTCCGCGGAACGCCACCACATGCGCATTGACGGCGAGCCGCACAATACCGCGCGCCCGGCGTTTCCCGCAGAAGCTGTAAACGGCCGCGATGAGATCGCCAAACGTCAGTGCCTTTTCCCGGTGATTGGTTTTCATGATTCGCTCCTTCTTTGTTATGCGGTGGCAATCGTTTGGGCTTCGGCCTCCAACCAATGCTGCACATCGTGTCCTTGGGGGCAGCCTTGATTCACATAAATGAGGTATGCCTTCACAGCCACCTCGTCTCGCGACCGCTGGGTATTTCTTTTCGTTTGCTTCGAGTTCGTAATCTGTGCCGGCGATCGTGCGCCGGCTGACACCCCATCGTGAAAGTGCTTGTCGTGTTTCATGCGAAAATAATAAGCCGGCCGACCGTGCGGGCGCTATGGGGTGTTTAACCCATGTGAGAATTTATCCGTGAGATTGGGTCCGACCGATTCCACTCCATCTGCTGCTTCTGGAGGAGCTTGGCCCGGCCGAGGCCAGTTGAGCCAAACGAAGGCTTCGTGGGAAGAATGGTTTGGGGTTTGCTTGTGACAACTCGGCTGTGGGATTGACCGTGTGCCAGAATATTTGCCATAGAGCCAATATAGTTGCCACTTGGCCTGGTGATCATTTTTCGTTTGTGTTGTGAGTGTGCGACGGAAGTGCCTCTCTTGTAGTCGGTAGCGATTTGTAAAAATCTTGATGTGTTTATTGGCACGATCAAGGCTAAGAGGTATCGCTGGAGAATCCAATTGGGGGACCAGCCACACGGGGCTTAGTTGTTTTTCGTATGACTGAAGGGATTGTTCCCACTGGGTTGCTAATCGTTGTTTCCCACTCTGCGAGCGTACCCGTCGCTCAAGAGCAAACCATATGAGTAAGCCATTATGAGATAATGGTGATGATTCGACCGCTTTTGCGGCTGCTCTGGATAGGAGCACGAAATGGAGAGTCAGTCAGCCCCGAATTGCGCCATGACGCGCAGGAAGGCGAGATACAAATGAACACCAATCGTAACACCAACGAACGCAAACAAACCCGCCGCAATGGTAGCACCATGGGCCGCCAGACTCGCAAGTTGCTGTTGCTCGGTGTCGTCAATCTCCTCATGGGGATTACCTCTTGGGCGCAAGTGGTCGCCCCCATCGGCTTGTCCGCGAGCAGTGTCTCCTCCAACTCCGTGACCCTGAGATGGACCGATGCGTCGACTAAGGAAAAGAATGAGGTCGTCAGCCGCAGTCTACAACTTTCTTCCGGCTATGCCGATATCGCGACCCTCACCACCTACTCCACTCAGTATACTGACAGCACCGTCCAACCCAGCAAGACGTATTACTACACCGTCTCCAGTGTGGCAAAGAATGGCACTCGGTTTACTTCCGCCCCCCTCGCCGTCACCACGAGCGCCAGCGGCACGGCGCCGACGGCCACGACCACCGCAGCCAGCAACATCAGTCCCAATGCCGCGACGTCGAACGGCAATGCCAATCCGAACGGGCTGGCGACCACGGCGTATTTCCAATATGGCACAACAACGACCTACGGTAGCACGTCCGCGTCGCAATCGGCCGGCAGCGGGACAGCTCCAGTCAGCGTGTCGGCCAATCTCGGTGCGCTAACGCCTTCGACGATCTACCATTATCGAGCGGCGGCCAGCAACAGCCGGGGTACCAGCTACGGCGCGGACATGATGTTCACCACAACGGCGGCGGCTGACCCGACGGCCCCGACTGTGCCGACAGGCTTGACCGCGAGCGTGATCTCCTCCAGCCAGATCAACCTGAGTTGGAGCGCCGCGACCGATACCGGCGGTTCGGGCCTGGCCGGCTACAAGATCTACAAGAACGGTGTGCTGGTGATGACCTCGGCCAGCACCAGCTACTCGGTCACG
>JBGOTY010000382.1:0-3091 GCA_041476745.1 Verrucomicrobiia bacterium
GGTCATCTCCGGTCGTGTCCCTTTGGTTTCTGGTTCGGTCATGATTCGCATCAATCCCGTGGGTTGCTCTTGTATTCGGCGGCGAGCGCCGCGGCGCCCATCACGACCGCATCATCGCCGAGTTTCGCGACGACCACTTTCAATGATTTTGTGTACGGACGCATCGCCTGTTTTTTGATCGAGGCACGGACTTGCTGGACGTACAGGCCCGGCATGGCTTCGACGAGGCCGCCGCCGAGGACAACCATATCAGGTGCGAGCAGATTCACAACACTGCCAATCGCGATTCCGAGGTCTCTCGCGGAATGGGCGACGATTTCTTCGACGGCACGGTCGCCCGCCTTGATCGCGGAAGCCAGCGCCCCGCTGCGAATCCCCGCCACGTCCGTGCCGGCGAGTTCGAGCAGGTGTGGTGCTTCGCCACGATACGCCGCCGCCCCCGCTTCCGCGGCAATGGCCAGGCGACTGGCGACGGTTTCAAGACAACCACGCCGTCCGCAGCCGCACAGTCGGCCTTTCGGTTGCATGTGGATGTGGCCGATCTCCAAGCACGAACCGGTGCGACCACGAAAGAGTTTACCCTCGTACACGAGCCCGCCGCCGATGCCGGTGCCGGGGAACACGCCGAGCAGACAGCGCATGCCTTTGCCCGCACCGAAGTGGTATTCGCCGTACGTGCCGGCATCCACGTCGTTGGCCACGATGACCGGACAGCCGAAATCCTTGGTTAGTTCTTTCTTCAGCGGCACGTTGCGCAAGCCAAGGTTCGGCGCGAGGAGAACGACGCCACGGTCGAGGTCGAGCCAACCCGGACAGCCGATGCCGATGGCGCTAAGCTGTCGGTGGTCGAGGTGCGCGGCCTGCAACGCTTCCTCCACGGTTTCGACGATGCGACCGAGGACGCCCTTGGAGCCCTTGCCATCCTTGGTTTTCTTGCGTCGGTAGGCGACGATGTTGAAGTCCTTGTCAAACACCGTGGCCATCATCTTGGTCCCGCCCAGGTCAAAGCCCAGCCAGTAGCGGTTCTTGGAAGACGATTTCATCCGTTCTCCTTTTGTCGTAAATAGCGCGAGCTTCCTGCAGTATAGACAATATCTTCCGCAATGAGAATGGATTTGAGCTTATGTTTTGGCATGACGGTTAGGTTACGGACAGGTTGCACTGGCCAACCGGAACGCTGTCACGCGCGAGGCAATGTGAAATAGAACGTACTGCCTTTCTCAATCTGGCTCTCAGCCCAGGCGCGTCCGGCATGGGACTGGACGATGTGTTTGACAATGGAGAGCCCGAGGCCCGTGCCGCCGAGTTCGCGGCTGCGCGCCTTGTCGACGCGGTAGAACCGTTCAAAGACGTGCGGTAGGTGTTCCGGCGCGATGCCGGGGCCATCATCCGCCACGGTGGTTTCAATGAACCCATCTTTCTCTTCCGCCCGGATGGTCACATGGCCGCCGGACGGTGTGTATTTGATTGCGTTGTCAAGCAGGTTGAAGAGCACCTGGTGCAGACGTTGGGCGTCGGCGCGAACGGCAGGAAGCTGTTCGGGGATCTCCAGCGAAACGGCGACGAATCTTTCAGAGGCCTGCCGCGCGAGTTCGTCAACGACGGATTGGGCAGCCGCGCGCATCGAGACGGACTCGAAGTTGAGGCGGGCCTGCTGGGATTCGAGCGCGGAAATGCTCAGCAGATCGGCGATGAGTGCCTCAAGGCGGTGCGAGTGGCGCTGGACGGTTTGGAGAAACTGCCGGGCCGTCTGTTCGTCGGGCGGTTGCTCGTCGAGCAATGTCTCAACGTATCCCTTGATGATCGACAACGGGGTGCGCAACTCATGGCTGACATTGGCCACAAATTCCTTGCGCGTGTTTTCAAACTGCCGCATGCGGGTAATGTCGTGGAAGACCACGATCACGCCCGTGAGCACGCCCTGGCCGCCTTGCAGGCGTGTGGCGCTCAGTTCGTAGGTGCGTTCGTTCGGCGTTAGGAACGTCAACTCGCGGGCGGCCACGTCGCCTTTCTGGATGACTTCGCTGACCAGTTCCTGCAGTGGAACGTTGCGAAACGCCTCCAGCACGGTTTTTCCAACAGCGTCCTCGTTGATGGCGAACGGACTTCGCAATGCCTGATTCGTCAGGCGAATCCTCCCATCCGGGCGCACCACCAGCACGCCTTCCGTCATGCCGGCGAGGATCGCGCTCAGATCCGCCTTCTCCTCGCTGAGTTCGCGGATGCGTGCAGCCAACTGTGAGGACATGTCGTTGAGCGCGGTGGCCAACTCACCGAGTTCGCCACTGACTCTCGCGGGGGCCTTTTCGGTGAAATCCCCGCGCGCCACCCGTCCCGCCACTTCACGCATCTGCAGAATGGGCCGGGTCACACGCCTCGACAACCAGTACAGAATGGGCGCGGTCGCGAGACCGACCAAGACGCTGGCCACGGCCACCGTGTGAAGCACGCGCGTGGTCGTGTGTCGAATCTCCACGAGTGGCATTGCCACCCGGACGATTCCCACAAGGTTGTCGTTCCGAACCGGTACAGCCACGTACAATAGATCGACACCGATCGTGTCGCTGTGACGCATCGCACTCCCAATGTCTTCGCGCAGTGCTTGCTGGACCTCGGGCCGTTGCAGATGGTTTTCGATGTTCTTCAGCTCGCTTTCCGGTTTTTCCGATTCACCGATAACCGTGCCACCGGGGCCGATCACAGTGATGCGAAGCCCGGTCTTCTTCGCGAGATCATGGCTGAGACGGTTGATCTCCGCCGCGTCCGGATGTCCTGTCCTGATCCGGGATTCGAAGACTTCGCGCACCACGACCGCGTCCCGTCTGAGGTCCCCCTCGATCTGGCGCACCAGGTACGGAGGCAGCGTGAGGCGGATGGCAAGGTAGACGACGACCAACAGATCGGTAAGCAGAATCGCCAGGCCGAGGAACCATTTCGATGGCAGTGTGAGTTTCACGCGTCTTGCGGGACACGATAGCGGACACCGGGTGCCGTTTCAACGAAATCGGGCTGAAACCGTGAAGAGCCGAGCAACTTGTTGCTATTCCCTGTGAATTTCGTTACACAATTGTTATCGGTTATCAGGAGAATA
>JBGOTY010000383.1:0-3049 GCA_041476745.1 Verrucomicrobiia bacterium
CCGAGTAGCCGGAGCGAACTCAGGTCATGTTTGTCCGGCCACTGATCGCCCCAGCGCATGAACGAGCGGATGGCGGTCGGTGCGGTGTAGAGGATGGTGACTTTGTATTTGTCGATGATGCGCCAGAAGCGGTCGGGCTCGGGCCAATTCGGCGCGCCTTCGTACATGAGGGTGGTCGCGCCGTTGGCGAGCGCGCCGTACACCGAATAGCTGTGGCCGGTGACCCAACCGATGTCGGCGGTGCACCAAAACGTGTCCTGCTCCTTCAGGTCGAAGACGTACTTCGTCGTTAGATACACGCCCAGCAGATAGCCGGCGGTGCTGTGCAACACGCCCTTGGGTTTGCCGGTGCTGCCGCTGGTGTAGAGAATGTACAACGGATGTTCGCTATCGAGGTGTTCAGCGGGACAATTCGTATCGACATGCTGCAATTCTTCATGCCACCAGACATCGCGGCCCTCATGCATTTTGACTTCGGAATTGGTGCGGCGGAGGACGATGACCCTGGCGATGGACGGGCATTGCGGTAGCGCGTCATCGACATTCTTCTTCAGCAGGACCGTGGTGCCGCGGCGATAACCACCGTCGGCGGTGATGACCATCTTTGCGCCGCAATCGTGGATGCGGTCGATGAGTGACTGCGCGCTGAATCCGCCGAACACGACCGAGTGCGTCGCGCCGATGCGGGCGCAGGCGAGCATGGCGATGGCGGCTTCGGGAACCATCGGCATGTAGATGATGATGCGGTCGCCTTTGACGATGCCGTTGCGTTTGAGCACGTTGGCGAAGCGGCAGACTTCGCGGTGCAACCCGACGTAGGTGAGCACGCGCTCTTCGCCGGCTTTGCCGGTGGTGGCCGGTTCACCCTCCCAAATGATCGCGGCTTTATTGCGGCGCGGGCCATCGAGATGGCGGTCGAGGCAGTTGTCGGAAAGATTGATCTGCCCGCCGACAAACCATTTCGCGAACGGTTCGTCCCACTCGAGCAATTTCTTCCACGGCTTGAACCAGTGCAGTTCCTTCGCCATGCGCGACCAGAACTTTTGTGGCGACTTGATCGATTCGGCGTAGAGTTTGTGGTACTGCGCGAGCGACTTGATGTGGGCCTGCTTGACGAAAGCGGCGGACGGCTTGAATTTGCGCCCCGCCTTCTGCAGCGACGTGATGTCCATGTCTGACATGAAATGTGGCTCCGGTTGTGAGGTTCCCGACGACGGCGCATCGTAGCGGGCACGAACCGGAGGGTCAACCGCGAACTCAGGGCAATGCGATGTTCGGGAGCATCTTGACACACCACGGTTCAATGAACGTCTAACAGCCCGGCAAAACACGTGATTCCGCTGCGTTTGTTGTAGGCCGACTCTGTGAGTCGGCGCGGTTTTTCATACCCACCGGCACGCCGCCTCGCAGAGGCGGGCTACAGTACCCGCACTTTCTTAGTGGCCGTGAGAAGGTGCGCCCAATTGAGGCCGAGGATCAATGCGAAGCGATGGGCAAGCGCGAAATCTCGCGTGCAACGGCGCGGGACATGGATTATCGTTCGCAGGATGGCTCATCACGACACCGACAACGACGAGACGATGGTGGTACGGCGCCGGGGCGCGAAGGAGATCTTCGTGCGCGTATTCGGCTACATCCGCCGCTATCCGGGGTTTGCGGCCGGCACGATGGGTTGTGCCATTGCGACGACGCTGGCCAGCCTCGCGTTTCCCAAGCTGACGCAGGTGGTAATCGACGACGTGATCGGCAAGGGGCGGTCGGACTTGCTGCCGCTCGTGGCGGGGGCGGTGCTGGCGGCGTTTTTCCTCAAGGGCTTTTTCAATGTGCTGCGCATCCAACTGAACAACCACTTCGAGCAGCGGGTGATCTACGACATGCGGCGCGATCTGTATGACAAGTTGCAACGGTTGTCCGTGAATTATTACGACCAGCGGGCCACGGGCGATTTGATGACGCGCGTGATCGATGACGTGAACGCCGTGGAGCGGGTGTTGATCGACGGCATCGAGCAGGGAACGGTGTCGGTCCTGAGCATCATCGGCGTGGGGGCGCTGCTCTTTTCGTTTAACGCGCGGTTGGCGGCGTGGGCGCTCGCGCCGATCCCGCTGCTGGTGGCAGGGGCCCTGGCGTACACGCTGACGGCGCACGGGCGGTATCGGGCGGTGCGCAAGGCGACGTCGGCATTGAACTCATTGTTGCACGATAACTTGCAGGGCATCCGCCAGATCAAGGGGTTTGGACGCGAGCCGCACGAGCTTAATCGGTTTGCGCAGAAGGCCGGTGAGTTGCGGACGGCGACGCTACGGGTGATGCGGGCGTGGTCGATCTACAGCCCGACGATGGAGTTTTCCGCGGAGTTGGGACGGGTGATCGTGATTTTGGTTGGTGGCTATGCGGTGATCGGCGGGGGCATGTCCCTGGGGCGGTTGGTTGGGTTCCTGAGTTGCCTGTGGATGTTTTACGAACCGGTGCGCTCGTTGCATGGTTTGAACCAGATGTTCCAGGCGGGGCGGGCGGCGGGCGAGCGGGTGTTCGACATTCTCGACGCGCCGGTGGAGATTGGCGAGAAGCCGGGGGCCAGCGTGCTGGGCGAACGCGTGCGCGGGGAGGTGGAGTATCGGGATGTTGGATTCGAGTACCGCGCGGACTTGCCGGTGTTGGGTGGTATCAACATTCACGCACGCGCCGGTGTGACGATCGCGTTGGTGGGACCGACGGGCGCCGGGAAGAGCACGATTGTGAACCTGTTGCCGCGCTTCTACGACGTGACGCAAGGGCAAATCCTGATTGACGGGCATGATATTCGCAACGTAACGCTCGAATCGTTGCGGGAGCAGATCGGCATCGTGTCGCAGGAGGCGTTTTTGTTCAACGGCACGATCCGCGAGAACATTCTGTATGGCCGGCACGACGCGAGCGAGGCGGAGATGATGGACGCGGCGAAGGCAGCGAACTGTCACGAGTTCATCATGCGGCTGCCGGAAAAATACGATTCGCGCGTTGGCGAGCGCGGCGTAAAACTCAGCGTGGGCGAGAAGCAGCGCGTGAG
>JBGOTY010000384.1:0-3034 GCA_041476745.1 Verrucomicrobiia bacterium
ATAGGGAAGCAATGAGTTATGGAGGAAAAACTTCAGGAAAAACGGTGGGTTCGTTTTGGAAAACGAACCCACCGGGAGGGGTATTTAGGTGGGGTTCGGTTGCCGCAACAACTACTTTGCGGCATCTCGTCGGACTCGTTTTGGAAAACGAACCCACCGGAGAGGTATTTTTTGTGGGTATTTGCCATTTGCCGACGGCATTTACGCCCTGTTTTGGCTCGGTCAGGGCCGGCTTCGATTCGCTTTGCGGGTTGAAAGCGGGGTGCCGGGGGCGAGATTGTTGAATCTAAACGGTCGGGTGGTTACGTCCCACTAGCAAACGAGGGGATATAATTATGAAAAATGCATGGAAGAAAGTGGTTGTGGTAATTGGGCTCTTGGGCGCTTCATCACTGGTGAGCGCGCGGGCGGCGGTAAGGGTCTATGCCGATGAGATACCTGCCTCGGCCGTGGTGACGAGCGCTCCACCCACGGAAACCAGCGCAGAGGGCGCCAAGGTGCCCAGTACATATCACGCGCCGGTGAATATTGACGAGACGGGGGTTCACGTTGGTGGGAGGGATGTTGAAATGGCGGCTATTGTGGCGGTTGTGCTTGGTTGCCTGGTGCCCATCGCAATTGTCAGCATCATTTCCTACTCGCGCCACCGACGGCTCAAGATGCAGCACGAGACCATGCGGGCGATGATTGAAAAAGGAATGCCCATTCCGCCCGAATTGTTGACCAAGCCGAATCAAGACAACCCGAGCCAGGATCGCCCCGCCCGCGCCCGCAATGATCTTCGAGGCGGGTTGATTCTCGTGGGGGTGGGGGCCGGGTTGCTCATGATCGCCGGGAAGGTGGGATGGATTCTGGTCTTTATCGGCGCGGCGCGACTGGTTGTTTGGCTGATCGAAGATAGGACGAACTAACAGCTGTGCAACCCTCTCGATAGCGCGTGTCCTTTACCGACACCGATCTCATTGCGCGTGTCCTGTCGCGCGAGGACCAGCACGCCTTCGGTGAGCTGGTTCGGCGCTATCAGTCGCCGGTGCGCGCGTTTCTGGCGCGGCTGGCGCGGGGCGATGCACATTTGGCCGACGACCTGGCGCAGGAGACGTTTTTGAAAGCCTGGCGCAAATTGCATACGTATCGCGGCAGCGCGCGGTTCTCGACGTGGTTGTTTGGGATCGCGTACAACGAGTTTCGCACGGTGGCGCGGCAGAGGAAGGAGCTGGCGCTGGAAGACGTGGAAGAACCGGCGGCGGAGCCGGCGAAGTCGGCCGCGGATTCGCGCAGTGATTTGCGGCTGGACTTGACCGAGGCGCTGAAAGAGCTACATTCCAGCGAGCGGGCGGCAATTGTGTTGTGCTGCCAAAATGGTTTGACGCATGAAGAGGCGGCACTGGTTTTGGATTGTCCGCACGGCACGGTGAAAACCAATGTGCTGCGTGGCAAGGAAAAGTTGAGACGCCGATTGCCTGATTATCAACATTATGAATCGACCTGAAGACAAAGATCCGCTCGACGTGTTGTTGCGCGAGCAGAACCCGCATATCGATGACGATGGATTCACCGCGCGCGTGCTTACCGCGTTGCCACCACGTCATCGCGCCTGGCTGCGGCCCACGGTTTTGCTGGGGGCCACGGCCATCGGTTCGGCGCTGGCCATTCGCTGGCTACCGTGGGAGAGTCTGTCTCTGCCTGACTTGTCCGCTCTGCTGTCGCTCAATTCCCAGGTGCTATTGCCCTGGTTGCTCGTGCTCTCGGTGATGGCTTCTCTGGCATGGGCCGCCGCGACCGCGGTGCAATGGGAGGATTGATTTCCCGAGGGGGATGGCGGGCCCTGGTAGTTTGGCCCGTTGGACCGCCAGTTGGGGGGGTCTGACCGCAAGCGTGAATTTGATTGACGGTGCGGGCCGTTTATGGCACAAAAAGACCAGTTTAACGGGTTTGGGATCAGGGATTCGAACGGTAACCATAAGCATTTCGTGCAAGGAGAACACATGAATAAAGCGCAGCTGGTTGATGTTGTGCAAAAGGAGTTGGGGAAAGAGTTTAGCAAGGCCGCGGCCGAGCGGTCGTTGGACGCGGTGTTGCGTTCCATCCGCAGAGGCGTGCAGACTGGCGGATCGGTGCAGATCGTTGGTTTCGGCACGTTCCGCGTGAGCAAGCGCGCCGCGCGTATGGGCCGCAACCCGAAGACCGGAGAGGCGATTCAGATCAAGGCCTCCAAGACCGTGCGTTTCAGCGCGGGTCAGGGACTCAAAGAGAGCCTGTAAGCCAACCCTAGCGGTTTAAGATTCAGAAGTGCCCCGCCTTGCGCGGGGCTCTTTTTTTATACAGACAAGGTCACAGTTCCACGGACTCGGCGAACTCTGGCACCCGCACGTTGGCCCGGGGATGCAGACCACGAAGCGTTTCGGCAAACGCCAGCGCGGGTTCTTCCTCGCCGTGAATCACGAAGATGCCGCGCAACAGGCCCGTGATCCGCTCGGCCCAGGTGCGCAGCTCATTCTTGTCGGCGTGCCCGGAAAACGCATCGATCGTCTCCACCGTGGCGCGCACCTTGTGCGGGTCGCCAAAAATGTTGACCTCCTTGTGGCCCGACGCGAGTTGCGCGCCGAGTGTGTGTGGCGCGCACCAGCCCACGATCAGGATCGTGTTGCAGTCATTCTCGATGTTGTTCTGGATGTGATGGCGGATACGTCCGGCCTCGGCCATGCCGGAGGCGCTGATGATGATGCAGGGCTTCTTGAAATCGTTGATCGCCTTCGATTCCTCGACGCTCTGGATATACGTGATGTTCGATGCGCTGAACGGATTCTGGCTGGACATCATGAGGCTGTGAAAATTCTTGTTGAAGCATTCCGGATGGCGCTTGAACACTTCCGTCGCCTGCAGTGACAGCGGACTGTCCACATAAACGGGCAACACGGGGATGCAGCGGATCTTCGTGAGTTGGTAGACGGTATAGAGCAACTGTTGCGTGCGCCCGACAGCAAACGCCGGGATGATGATCTTGCCGCTCTTTTCGAGTGCGCGATTGATGATG
>JBGOTY010000385.1:0-3013 GCA_041476745.1 Verrucomicrobiia bacterium
CAGGACACAGGCTTGATCAAGTTTCTTAGCCATACAGTACAAGTCTCGTGGGTGTTCGCCTTCTCAATGGTTGCGCAAAAAGCTCAGCTCGGCGCGCAGGCGGTCCACTTCATCGAGCAGGTCAAACATGGTTTTGAGCCACGGCAAATCGATGCCGTGAATGGTCCGCAAATGCTCGATTTGTCGAGCGGCGTGGATCGCCTCTTCCGTGAATTCCATCATCCCGTACGGTGGCTGAAAGACAGGTCGGACAAGTCCGGCGCGACAATAGATCAGAATGGAACGGCGGGGGACGCCCGCGAGCTGAGCAGCCACGTCGAGGCTGTAAAGAACGTTGGGCTTTGGTTGAAACAACTCCAGAGCCAAGGGCGGTGGGATGTCCGGAACAGATCGTTTACTCATGAGGTCTTCCTCGGGTTGTAGATCGATTTTGCAGCCAACTGCTCCCACAATTTTTTTTGTTCCAGCGTAAGCTGCGACGGAACCTGGATGGACACAATGGCATACAGGTCGCCCCGTGTTCCTGTGCCCGTGGGCAGACCCTTCCCGCGCAAACGGAATTGTCGTTCCGCCACTGTGCCTGACGGAATTTTCAAAGAGATCGTTCCATCGAGGGTTCGTATATGGACGGTGGCGCCCAGCACCGCTTCCCACGGGGCCAGTTCCAAATCATGATACAGGTCGGCGCCCCGCACGCGGAAATCAGGGTGCTGGGCGAATTTTACTCGCAAATACAGGTTTCCTGAGGCGCCCCCGCCAAAGCCTTCCTGTCCTTTGCCCGCGAGACGGATGAGTTGTGCTTCCCGAACGCCGGGCGGGATCTTTACCCGCAGGGTCTGCATCGTCGATTGCCCGGTGCGCGGATCGGTGCGCTGCAGTCGGATCGTGCGCGTCGAGCCGTGCAGGATTTCGTCAAGCGTCACCAGGATGTCGCCCTCGATGTCCTGGCCGCGCCGCGCGAATGTCTCGCCTTCCTCGCCATTCTCCCGCGTTCGACCGAAACCACCGAAGGGACGGCCCCGACTGCCGAAGAATTGCTCGAAGAAGTCGCTGAAACCCGTGCCGTCGAAATGGAATTCAGTGCCCTCTTCGGGACCCCCGCCGAATCCGCCCTGCGGCGGCGATGCCTGCCGCTCCGGATGGTTCCAGTTCGCCCCCAGCTCATCATACTTTCGCCGTTTCTCCGGGTCGCTGAGGACTTCGTTGGCTTCGTTGATTTCCTTGAATTTTTCCTCGGCAGTGTTTTTGTCCTTGGCGACGTCGGGGTGGTATTTGCGCGCGAGTGTGCGAAAGGCCTTCTTGATTTCGGCGTCGCTCGCATTTCGGGCCACGCCGAGAACGTCGTAGTAGTCCTTGAATTCAACGGCCATGGCTGGTTCCAGGAGAACGGCGCGGATCATTCACAATCACCCTGGCCGGACGATGAAGCATGACTGGATCCGCCACCGCAGTTTCAACGACTGATGTGGTCGCATTCTTCGAATTGGACGCCAGGCCTGGAGGATCGGGATTCATGGTTTACACCCTGGTAACACTGTACTCTAATGCCTCCCTTTTTTGGAGTTCACAGTGATGCGGCGGCTGTTGGTGATGGGCACCGATTTTTCCTTGAACTGGCAAGCATGTTTTCGGAGCAAGAAATCGATCCTGCCAGCGGTGCGTCAGTCGCCAAACGGGATGATGATCCGCTTCCGCGGCACGCAGGGTTGAAGGACGTAATACCGCTGACGTTCAGGGATAAGTGATATGGACACGGTAGAACATCTGGGCCCCGATGGCGTTTAGGTCGGTGACAATCACCTGGTCGCCGTTGGTCTGCGGGCCGCTGCAACTGTCCAGCGCGGCGTAACTGCCGCTGGCCTGATTCGGGTTCGACTCAACGACGTACGTGCGGCCGTTCGCGAGAGGGCCGAAGATCAGCATTTTCTGGTTGGGTTGTCCGGGCACACTCTGAATCTGCAGCACAAACACGGAGGCTGGATTGGTCGGATCGAGGCCGGCAACGTACTTGAACAGGTTGTTCTGACCGGTGCCGTCCGCATCTTGATTAGCCATGGAAAGGTTCGACACCAGACCGGTAGAACTTCCGAAGTACTGCTGTGTCCAGACGTCCGGAATCCCATCGCCATCCGCATCGGGGAGAAGGATCGTCAACGTAATGTTGGTGGTGTGCGTGATGTTACTACTGGTTGCCGTGATGGTCAGAGGATAGTTACCCGGCGTCGCGGCGCCGGAAACTGCCAGGCACAGGGTCGAAGTGCCCGAGCCAGTGACAGTTGGCGGATCAAAAACCGCGCTGACACCCGTGGGCAGGTTGCTCAAGGAGAGCGTCACGTCCCCGCCAAACCCGGTGATCGCCCCCACGTTAATCGTGTACGTCACATTGCTGCCAACGGTCACGGACTGAGTGTTGGGAGTAAGTGCGAACGAAAAGTCGGCGGCTTCGATGTGGCCGGCAAGCCGGCGAACGAAGTGTGTATCGCTGTTTGCCGTCGCGGTCAGATCGTAAAAGCCGCTGTTATTGGCCACTGCGGGAAATGTGTCGGTGACCGTGTTTCCCTCCGGAACATTGTAAGTCCATGGTCCCCCGGTTGAATAGCCATTCGTGACCGTGAATACGACGGTCGATGCCGTCAAGTTCTGCAGGAAGAGAGCAACGGCGCCTGCGATTGGGTCGATGCCGGAAGTCACCTCGACCAGGTTGCAGTTAGTATTCATGTTGCCGGCGAATCGTCGCTGGAAGCCGTTCGGCCCGTAGCAAGTGAGGTCGTACAGGCCGCCGCCAGAGGCGATGACATTGAAGCTGTCACTCACGGAGTTACTGGCGTCGACATCGTATTGCCACGGGCCGTCGGTTTGGTACGCATTGGGGTAGATCGCGAAATGGACGGACTCGGTACCGGCGTTTGTCATCGTGATCCAAAACTGGCCGCCGCCGCAGTCGGTCAGGGACACAGCGTTCGGTTGATACGGCAACGGGCGGCCGGGCAGGGTGCCAGGCTCCTGCACGGGC
>JBGOTY010000386.1:0-2994 GCA_041476745.1 Verrucomicrobiia bacterium
CGGTCGTATGGTTCTTTGACAACATTCAACGTGTTGTTCAAGAACAAGCAGGATCAGTTCAAGGGCGGCGCGGAGTGATCGTCGAGGCGGCCACGTCCTTCTTGGCGACGACGCTGATCTGGCCGTTGTTCTCGAGCATGGCGCAGTGTACTTCCGCGACTTCGTTGCAACCGGCGGCGCGCAAGGCGGCGCTCAACTCATGGTGCGTCAGTTTCTCGCGCACCAAAACTTCTTCATACAACCTGCCGTTGTGGATGAGGACTTCGGGGCGGCCTTCGATGAGGGCTTCCACTTTCTTGTTTCGGTAGGCGGCGAGACCGACCAGATAATTGACCAGCACGAGTGTGCAAGCCGAGAGAATGCCGGCCAGCACGGAGTTGTCCCCGCCATTCATGGCATTCTGCACGGCGTTGCTGAGAACGAGCAACAGGACCAGGTCGAACGGCGCGAGTTGGCCGACCTGCCGTTTGCCGGTCATTCGCAAGAGCACGACGAGGAACCCGTAAACGACGAGCGCACGGACGATGAATTCCCACCACGGCAAAGAAAGCTGCCACATGTTGGTTATTCTACCTGAGCCCCGAACAAATGCAGTTCAAAAAGGCTAAAACTCAAAGGTGACCTGAAGGCCGACCGTGTGATCCGCGACGTAGGGCACGAGCTTGCCCTCGACATCGTGGGAATAATGCATTCGGACGATGGTTTTGCCGACGGCGTGGCCAAGGAACGCGCCGCCGACAACGTCGCTGAGCCAGTGTTTGTTATCGGTAATCCGCTGGGCGCCGACAGCGCCAGCGAACATGTACAAGGGCCAGGTCACCCAGGGATTTTGCCAGACTTCACTGACACTGGAGGCGAATGCAAAGGCCACGGTCGATTCTCCGGAAACGAACGATGAATTGAATGCCCGTCCGCTGGGTCCTCGAAACTGAAATTGGTTCCTGGCTGAATCCGGTCGTTTCCGTCCCGTGACAAATTTAATTCCCTCTTCCAAAGCACCGGCGTAGGCGACCGATTCGAATGCCAAAAAACCGGAGTCGGCCAGTTTCTCGTTTTGCACGATCAGCCCGGAGCCAAAGATCGCTCCGCTCGCGGCAAAGTAGTAAGCGCCGGCGCCGGTAATTGTGCGAACGGTGTTCAAGCCGTCGTCGAGTGATGCAGATCGGTTGTCGTCGTGGACAAAGTCGCGCACCGTGTTATCCAAGGGGAACAGCGCACCGGTAATGCCCGCTTCGATGCCAAAGGTCTTCCACTGTTCGCCGTCCCAGAAGACCGGGCGCGTGAGGAGATTCGCCGGGTCTTTCCACAACCACTCCAGGTACTTCTTCGGTCCTTCCGTGTCCTGATATGGCAGCAGATAGTCTCTTCGTTTAACCGACACGTTCGCGGCGTCGTTGGTCACCGGTGCAAGTTGTAAACCTGGAGAGGGGTACTGGTCGGCACACAGAGTTCGTCCGGGGCAGGAGAAAATGGCAATCAGCGTGATGGCCAGCAGGGAAGGCTTCATGGCATCGTGTTCCTCCTGACTCGCGAATGCTACCGAGACGCAGGCTGCCGCAAGCATAGCCTCAAGTCAATAGGATAAGGAAGCAATTGCCACCGCAGATTACAAAGCTGTAATCGTAGTGTAACGGGAGGTTATAACCAAGGGCTCATCGTGTCGTAGCGGAATGTCATATCGCTGGCGACATAACCACCGTACCACTGGACGTGCCCATCGGCGAAGAGCAGGTTCTGGCCGGCAGCATGTCGCTGCCACGCCATCCACACCGCACCACCGCCACTCGGACCACCCACGCAATTCTGGGTGTAATCGTCTTTGTCCGCATCGAGGGCATCGAAACTACCCCCTGTGGCTGTCCCGCCGGTGTCTCCCGACAGGACAAAGGCCTGTGGAAACGCGATGCGTCGGCGGTCGAGTGAAGCGAACTTGTTTCCCGCTGCGATATACGCGGCCCGTGCGCCGTTGAAATAGCTAAAATCCGAGCGCGTATCCAAGGGACAATGATAGATCGACTTGCTCTTCGTGTAGGGGAAGATTTGCTGCATCCAGCTCGGCAATCCCGTCGTCCCATCGGTTCCGTCCCATGGGATCATATCTCCCGAGACGGGAAACATTTCATCGTTCTCGTCTGCGTACAGGCTCATGGCCACGTGAATCTGGTGGAGATTGGAAGTGCAACGGACGGCAGCTGCCTTTGCCTTTGCCATACCCAGGGCCGGCAACAGCAGCGCGGCCAGAACGCCAATGATCGCAATCACGACCAGCAATTCGATCAATGTGAATGCTTTGCGGTTCAATGCAAGTCTCCTGATCCCATGGGCATGGGAAATGATTGCAGAGGCGATTGTTTCTGTCCAATCATTTTTCGTGAAACAAAGTGGTGCATTCGAGCGTCTAAGTAATTGGAGAAAGAAAGTGAAGGTATTTATGAAACGGGCATATTTGAACGTTGTGCTCGGGGCGCTTTTGACGGGGTCTTCGGTGTACGCGCAGACGGCAATGAGGGGTGGTGCAGTCGGGGGGACCATGCCGGCCGTCGGCAACGGAGGTGTTAGCGGTCATGCTGCTCCGACTCCGTCCCAGGGTGGTTCTGGTGTGCGAGCGACCCTTCCGGTTCAGAGAAACATGGGCGAACATCCGCGAGGCATTAACCACCCGGGCATTGTCGGCGACAGGATCTCGGGTGATCGGAGAATGTTTGTTCCGCGAGGTGGTTTTGGGGATCGGCGTGTTTGCCGCGGAGGGCTTTTCGAGCATGGCTGTGGGCATGGACATGGCGTAGTCGTCTTAGCGTTCGGTGTGCCGTACTTCTATTATCCTAACTATGGGTATTACGATACAGCGCCGTACTACGCGCCGGGTCCCTCAACGGTATACACTCCCGATCCAAATACGCAGACCGAGCAGTATGCGAATCCAGATGCGGACAGTTATTATCAGCCCGGCTACCAATGGGGTGGTGAACTAAAGCTGTACCATGTGACCATGGA
>JBGOTY010000387.1:0-2991 GCA_041476745.1 Verrucomicrobiia bacterium
AGCGAGTTGAGGGCCTTGCGCGCGTCACCGTCGCTCGCGGTCGCGAGGAAATCGAGAGCCTCGGCGTCCACCTTGAGTCTCTTCTCGCCAAGGCCCCGTTCCTTGTCGGCGAGCGCGCGCTTCAATAACTCCTTGATCTCGGCGGGCGTGAGCGGGTTGAGCTGAAAAATCTGTGAACGCGAAACGAGCGGCGAGTTTACGTAGAAGAATGGATTGTGCGTCGTCGCACCGATGAGCCGCACGGTGCCGTTCTCGACATCCGGCAGCAACACGTCCTGCTGCGCCTTATTGAAGCGGTGAATCTCGTCGATAAAGAGGATTGTCCGTTGACCGGTATTGGCGAGCCGGTTCGCGGCCGTCGCGATGATGCGGCGGATATCGGCCACGTTCGACTCGACGCCGCTGAGCCGCTCGAATTTGCTCTTGGTCGTATTGGCGATGACCTGCGCGAGGGAAGTCTTGCCCGTGCCCGGCGGCCCGTAAAGAATGATGGAACTGATGCGGTCGGCGGTGATGGCGCGCCAGAGCAGTTTGCCTTCGCCGAGAATGTGGCGTTGGCCGGCGAAGTCTTCGAGCGTTCGCGGTCGCATCCGCGTGGCCAGCGGTGCGGTGGCGCGGTCCGCCGCCTCCGCCGTTGTGGCGGGTTCCGCGGATTGGTTGGAGAATAGGTTCTCGGTCATGGCCACCAATCTGACCCGGCGTTGCCAACCATGTAAGATCTGTGACGTTGACCGACAGGAGCCGAACGCCTCGCGCGGTGGGAGCTAAAAACGAAATACCCCGCCGTAATGCCGTTTAAACGATATCTTTGAACCCCTAACTAATAGGGGGCTCTGTCGGCTGCTTCCTACTTCCTGTAGAGGCCTGTAGTCCACAACCGAACTCCGAGCTCCGTCAATGACGGTGTTGGCTCAAAGAATCCTCGTTTGTCACGAACATGGCAGGGTATTTCGAAATACTTGCTTTAGCAAAGAACACTGGCGACCACCGTCGCCCACAGGAACCTTAGTAATCCGCTTCGGTATCGATTTCAAGAAGTTTCCAGTCATAATCATGGTCGCCGCCATTAACCCCGCACATGTCCGTCAGCTTTCGCGAATCTCACACTTCAATGTCTGCAACAACGAACGCTTCAACTGTTCATGCGCCCCATTGATTTCCGTGTCGGTCAGCGTTCTGTCCGGCGCGCGAAACGTCAACGAGTACGCCATGGATTTCTTGCCCGTTGGTATTGAACTACCCCGATAAATATCAAAAAGCTCGACCCGTTCCAAGAGTTTATTTCGATTCTTCCCAAGTGCTGCCACGACTTCTGCGTGGGACACCCCCTCCTCCACGACCAACGCCACGTCCCGCACCACTGCCGGGAATTTCGGGAGTTCGTGGAATGTCCTTTCGCCCTCTTCCACGGCCAGCAAGGGATCCAACTCAACCTCCGTCACGTAAACCGCGTCACGGAGATCGTGTTTTTTCGCCTGCGCCGGTGAGATCAGTTTAATCTCGGCGCTGACCGAAACCCCCAGCGTCTCCGCCAACTCCTCCAGGGCGCCCTTTACATCGTGGTAATCCAGCTTCGCATCCCGCACGCCCGTCTCCCAAGACTGCGGTTCGCGTCGTCCTGTCACCACCAGCGCCAGGCGCAAGGACTCCTTCCCATCCACGGCGAACACCCGCCCGATTTCAAAGAGCCTCACGTCGTACTGGTGTCGTGACACGTTCGTCCGCAAGTTCGCCAGCAACCCTGGCACGAGGGACGAGCGCAGCGCGTGCTGATCGGCGGTCAGGGGATTCTGCAATTTCAAGTCACCCTGCTCGCCCAGCGTCTGGTTTTGCGCCTCGTGAAATCCGAGTGCCGCCAGAATCTGCCGCACGCGCGCGCGCGCATCCCACTGCGCATCGAATTCCGACGCGGCAGGGCGCGCGGGCTGCATCTTCGCGGGGATCTTTTCCACACCGTAAATGCGGCACACTTCCTCGATCAAATCCACTTCACGCTCCAGATCCACTCGGAATGTGGGCACCTCGACTTCGCACGACTGCGCATCCGATGAAATCAGCGATAGCGAAAGTCCTGCGAAAATCTTCTTCACGGTCTCGGCCGGCACCTCGATTCCGAGCAGGCGATTCACCTGCGCGTAGCGACAGCGCACGCGGCGTTTCTCAATCGGCTTTGCCAGGGTATCGACGATGCCGCGCGCGATTTGGCCGCCGGCGAGTTGCTGGATCAGTTGGGCCGCGCGATTACTGGCCCAGATCACCTGCCCGATGTCCGCCCCGCGCTCGAAGCGATAGCTCGAATCGCTGGACAAACCGCTTTGCTTGGAAGTCTTGCGGATATTCGACGGCAGGAACCACGCGCTCTCCAACAACACGTCGGTCGTCTGGTCATTGATCTCGCTTTCTTTGCCACCCATGATACCTGCCAGCGCCACCGCCCGCTTGGCGTCGGCAATCACAAGCATGTCGGGAGCCAGTTCCTGTTGGGTTCCATCGATGGCCACGAACCGCTCACCCTTGTTCGCGCGGCGCACCACGATGCGCTGCTCACCCAGCAACTTGTAATCAAAGGCGTGCAACGGATGACCGCATTCGAACAGGACATAGTTCGTTGCGTCGACGACGTTGTTCACCGAACGCAGGCCGACCTTCTCCAGGATTTGCTTCAGCCATGCCGGGCTTGGCCCAATCTTCACGCCCCGAATCACGCGCGCCGAGTACCGCGGACATAAATCCGGCGCCTCCACCTTCACGCTCGCCAACTTCTCTGTGCTCTCTGTGTCCTCTGTGGTTAACACCGCCGGGACCTTCAGCGGATTTCCCGTTAGTGCCGAAACCTCCCGCGCAATGCCAATGATGCTCAACCAGTCCGGACGGTTCGGCGTCACCTCGATGTCGAACACGGTGTCCGCGCCGCCGAGCGCTTCGCTGAGTTTGCTGCCGACCGGCGTCTCTGCCGGTAGAATCAATAATCCTTCCGCATCTTCAGCGATG
>JBGOTY010000388.1:0-2965 GCA_041476745.1 Verrucomicrobiia bacterium
CACATTCTCGACGAGGAGAATTTGATCGAGCGGAGCGCGACGCAAGGCCGGAAGTTGCTCGATGCGATCAACGCGTTGAAGGCGAAACATGAAGTGCTAATGGAAGCGCGCGGCAAAGGATGCATGATCGGTATCGAGTTCCGCGAACCGAAGAGTCTGAAGTTGAAGATGGCGTGGAAGATGATCCATGCGGCACACGACGGTTTGTTCGCGCAGATGCTGGTGATGCCGCTGTTGCAGAAGCACCACGTACTGGCCCAGGTGAGCGGGAACCACGGGGACATCATCCGGGTGCTGCCGCCATTCGTCATCACGGACGAAGACATCGAGTATTTTGTCCATGCGCTCGACGACGTGCTGAGTGATTGCTACAAGCTGCCCGGACCGATGTGGGACCTTGGGGCGAATTTGGTGAAGGCAGCGATGCGCAACAAGGGCGAAAAGCAGACGGAACCGGCAGCCGCCGGTGCCCGGTAACCGAACCCGCCACACAACGCAAGCGGGCAATTCTTTACATGCGACGACGGTCTTTAACTGCGCTGGCCAACGCCGTTTGCCGCTGGCCGTGGCTCATACTGCTTATCGGCATCGCGCTGGCAGCCGTCTCCGGTGTCTATACGGCGCGTCATCTGGAATTCAAAACCAGCCGCAACGACCTGATCGGGCGCGACAGCGAGTATTGGCGTCTTTACAGCGAGTACGCCCGCGAGTTTCATGCGGAAGAGGATTATATTCTCGTGGTCGAAAGCGGCCAACCGGCGCGGAACCGCGCGGTCATCGATGCACTCGCCACGTCGTTGCTCTCGCCGACGAATAATCCCGCAACAGGGGACGCGACAGGAGCACAGTTGTTCGCGCGTGACGACCTGTATTACCGCGTCAACCTCGACAAGCTGAAGCCCTGGTTTCTCTACTACCTCTCGATTGACGACCTGAAGCAGATTCAGAGTTCCATCAAAGATTTCAAGCAACTCGTCGCGATTCTGGAACACCGTCCGAAGCTCGACACGTTCTTCGATTCAATGAATCGGATGTTTGGGAAATGGATCGGTCCTCGGAAACGCAGCGGAGGCAAATGGAGGCGTTCCTGCCGACGGTGACCGCGATCGTGGGGCAAATGGCGACGGTCAAGACCAACGATCAAGCGGGAGGCTTGCTGTCGCCGTGGGCGAGCGCGTTTTTCAGTACGGACATGGTGAGCCAGGCCGAGGAACAGATGCAGTGGCAGGGGTACCAGACATTTCGCAAAGGGCAGATGTTTCTGCTGTTGGTTCATCCGCGGGTTGAGAACGGGACGGCGGAGGCGCTGCATGAAGCGACGATTCCGAAATTGCGGCGCATCATGGCGCAGGTGCAAACGCAGTTCCCCGACGTGAAGATCAATCTTACGGGAGAGCCGGTGCTGGATTATGACGAGATGCTTCAGTCACAGAATGACGCGACCAAGGCGACCGCGCTCACCTTTGTTCTCATTTGTATTTTGTTTGCGGCCGGTTTTCGCGAAGTGTTGCGGCCACTGATGGCGGTGGTCACGATGATCATCGTTCTGGCCGCGTGCATGGGATACGCCACACTCTCCGTAGGCCACCTGAACATGATTACCGTGACGTTCGCCGTGATGATTTTGGGACTGGGGATTGACCTGGGGATCCAGTTTATCGCCCGCTACGAGGAAGAATTGAAAAAAGGTTCCCAGCGCACGGAGGCCGTGCGGATGGCGATCCAGCACACGGGACCGAGCATCATCACCGCGGGAGTGACGAATGCCGCCGCTTTCTTTGCGATGGGACTGAGCGGTTTTCGCGGGGTGATCGAACTCGGCGTCATCGCGGGGGGCGGGATGTTGATCGCGACGGCGGCGACCATGACGGTGCTGCCCGCATTGCTGTTGTTGATCCATCGCAAACACGAGGCCACACATATCCCTGCGCAGTCGGTAGCGACGCGCATTGAACAATTCCTGGTGCGACGGCCTTACTGGATGCTCACGGCCTGTGGCATCCTCACGGCGGGCGCGCTGTTGGTGGGCTGGACCGTGCGGTTCGACTACAATGTGTTGAATCTGCAATCGAAAGGGCTGGCATCCGTCGAAACGGAGCTGCGGCTCTTGAACGCCGACGTGGAATCGACCCTCTATGCGTCAATTGTCTGCAACGACCTCGCGGAAGTGCGCACCGTGCATGAACGGCTGAGCAAACTTTCGACTGTGGCGACAGTGCACAGCATCGCCGAGTTGATCCCGGAGCAGCAGAAAGAGAAAGTGGCGACCATTCAGGGCATCAAAAAGGAACTCGGATCGGTCCAATTTGTCATCCCACCCTACGATCCGGCCGACACGGAAGTAGTGTTGCACTCGCTGGCGTCATTGCGGTTACGGGCCAACCAGCTTCTGGGCGCGGCAACCGCGCGCGGCGACGCAACCAGCCAGGCAGCTTTGAAACCTCTTATCGAAGCAGCCCAGCAGACCCGCACGAAACTCCAAGCCCTGGAGCCGAACGAACTCCAGTCGTGGTTGGAAAAATATGAACAGCGGTTCTACACGGACCTGGACGCACAGATGCAACTCCTCGCGGGACAGGCGGAAAAGCCGATGGAATTGGGCGATGTGCCGCAGGAGGTGCGGCAGATGCTTGTAGGCAAGACGGGCAAATTCCTGATTCGTGTGTTTCCAAAGGAGAACATTTGGGAGCGGGAAGCCCTGGTCAGGTTTGTCAACGACGTCAAGGGCGTGGCTCCGAATGTGACGGGCACGCCATCGGGTCTTTACGAATTCGTCGAGATTCTCAAGACGGGGTATTGCAAAGCGGCGTTGTGGGCGCTGCTCGTGATCGCCATCCTGATCTTCATTGATTTTCGTGGTGCGTACGCCACGCTGTTAACAATTCTGCCGCTGCTGGTCGGCACGGCCTGGATGCTCGGGGCGATGGCGGTGGCGCGGATTGATTTCAACCCTGCGAACATCATG
>JBGOTY010000389.1:0-2942 GCA_041476745.1 Verrucomicrobiia bacterium
GTTCAAGACGAAGTGGGAACCGGAGTTGGAAGAACAGGCGGCGCGGATGCTGCGCGAGGCCGGCGTGCAGTTGGTTGCCCTTGCGGGTTACATGCGCGTGGTGAAGTCGCCGCTGTTACAGGCGTTTGCGGGGCGGATGCTCAACGTGCATCCGTCGTTGTTGCCCGCCTTCCCCGGGTTGCGCGCGTGGGAGCAGGCGCTGAAGCACGGCGTGAAGGTCACGGGTTGCACGGTGCATTTTGTGGAGGAAGGCGTGGATTCGGGGCCGATCATCCTCCAGCGGGAAGTGGCGGTGCTCGACAACGACACGCCCGAATCGTTGCACGAGCGGATTCAGTTGGCGGAGCACGAGATTTATCCCGAGGCGATACGCCTCTTCGCCGAGGGCAAATTGAAGATCGACGGGCGGACGGTCAGGATTATTGAAACATGAGCGAAAAGACAGCGAAACAAGTATTGCGATTCGGGTTGCCGAAAGGCAGCCTGCAGGAGTCGACCCTCGCCTTGATGGCGAAGGCAGGTTGGAAAGTTTCCACCGGCAGTCGCAGCTACGTGCCGCGAACTGATGACGCGGATTTGGAGTTGCGGCTCATCCGCGCCCAGGAAATCAGCCGTTACGTTGAACATGGATTCCTCGACGTCGGTCTAACGGGGGCGGACTGGATCGCCGAGAACAACAGTGACGTGCAGGTGGTCGGCGAGATCGCCTACAGCAAGCAGACCTCGAATCCCGCGCGCTGGGTGCTGGCCGTGCCGAATGATTCGCTCATCAAGTCGGTGAAGGATTTACAGGGCAAGCGCATTGCAACCGAGTTGGTCGAGATGACGCGGCGCTGGCTGAAAAAGAACGGAGTGACGGCCGACGTGGAATTCTCCTGGGGCGCGACCGAAGTGAAAGCGCCGGAACTGGTCGATGCGATTGTGGAATTGACGGAAACGGGTTCGTCGCTAAAAGCGAACAATCTGCGCATCGTCGAGACCATCGTTTCGAGTTACCCGCAACTGATTGCCAACAAGCAGGCGTGGGACGACAAGTGGAAGCGCAAGAAAATCGAGACGATCGCGCTCATGCTGCGGGGCGCGCTCGCGGCGGAGGAGAAGGTCGGCTTGAAAATGAACGTGCCGCGCGCGAAGCTCGCGACCTTGTTGAAGGCATTGCCCGCCTTGCGCAACCCAACGGTGTCGACGCTCTCGCGCGAGGACTGGGTGGCGGTGGAGACGATCATCGACGAGAAAACGGTGCGCGAAATCATCCCGCAGTTGAAAGACGCGGGCGCAGAGGGTATCATCGAGTATCCGTTGAACAAGGTGATTTACTGAATTTGGCCCGAGGACTGATGCCGCAACCAACAAGGAGGCCCGGATGGGCTCGCTGAAGAAACGACGCAAGCAGAAGATCAACAAGCACAAGCGCCGCAAGCGCTTGAAGGCAATGCGTCACAAAAAGAGAAACCGGTAGGAGTCGTTACCCAGGACATGTTTCGCCCAAGAGCAAGTGCGCGCAGTCGCGCGGCTGCGCTGACGGTTTTGTTTTCTGCCGTCGCGAGCTTGTGCATGGCCATGGCGCGCCCTGCTGCCTCCAAAGGCCCGGCGGCCGCGCCATTGGACAGGGTCGCGGACCTGTCGCCGGCACAAGCAAGACACGCCGAGGCTCTCGCGGAATATGCCACGGGCGTCTCGGCAGAATTCCGCGGCGAAATGGACGCCGCCCTCAGCCGCTACCAACAGGCTCTGCTGCTCGATCCGCAGAATACCGCCCTGGCGATTCGCCTCGGACAAATCTACGCGACCCGTCGCGACATCACTAACGCGGTGAGTGTGTTGGAGTCCTCCATCAAAGCGAATCCCAACAATGCGGAACTCTCTTACTGGCTGGGCTACATCTATCGCAGCGATAACCAGAACGAGAAAGCCATCACGGCGTTCCAGAGCACGCTGAAGCTCGACCCGACCAACCTTAACGCGCTGGGCGGATTGCTCGACATTTACGCCCTGAAAGATTCGTCCGCCGAAGCCGTCAAATTGTTTGATCGCGCCTTCCACCAAAAGGTGGAGGTGGGCAGCTATTGGATGCGACTCGGCGATTTTTATACGGCCGTCTCCCGGCAAAAGCCGTCGTGGGCGCAGAAGATTGATCGGAAGCGGATCCAGCAATGTTACGAGAAGGCCCGGGCCCTGACACCCGACGACGCCGAAGTCGAGATACGGCTGGCCGACACCTACGCCGATAATGGCGAGTTCCAGAAGGCCGCGGACGCCTATGGCAAGCTACTGGTCCAGAATCCCGATACTCCGCGTATTCGCGAGCGACAGGCGGCCAATTACATCCGCGCCGACCAGAAGGAGAAGGCCGCGGCGGTGCTTGAGGAAATCATCAAGCGCGAACCGCTCCAGTTCGCGATCTACAACTATCTTGGCGAGGTATATGAGGATCTGGGTCAGCACGAAAAGGCCATTTCAAATTATCAGCAATCGCTGGTCGTCAACCCCAACCAGCCGGAGAACTACTCCCTCATTACCGCGCTGCAATTGGATTCCAAACAGACCGATCAGGCGGTGCAGACCCTGGCCACCTGGAAGGGAAAGTACCCGGCTGATTTCCGTGTGCCCTATTTCACGGGTCTCATCCAAACCGACCGGAAACAATTCACCGACGCGGTGGCCTCCTTCGCCGACGCGGAGTCCCTGGCCAAGGAATCGGGCCCGGACGTCAAGCTGAGCAGCAAGTTCTACTTCTCGTACGCTGCCGCAACCGAGCGCGCCGGTGATTACGACAAGGCGGTTTCGCTTTTCCAAAAGTGCCTGCAACTCGACCCGGCAGATCACGCCGCCTGCAATTATCTCGGTTACATGTGGGCCGACAAAGGCGTTCATTTGCAGGAAGCACTCGACCTGGTCCAGAAGGCCGTGAAACTCGAACCCGATAACGGCGCCTATATCGA
>JBGOTY010000390.1:0-2934 GCA_041476745.1 Verrucomicrobiia bacterium
CGGGCGTCGAGGATGACGACGGCGTTGTGGTACACGCCCGCCGAGCGCTTCTCGAAGATCGACCCCACGATGGTGACGCGGTGTTGGCGCGCGGCTTTCGCGAGCGCCGTGGTCGTTGGACCGGGAATCGGTTCGGCGAGCGCGAACTGGCGATGGTCTTCCGACTGACAGAAGTAGAGCGAACGAAAGAGCTCCGGGAGGCAAATTATCTGGGCGCCGCGCCCGGCGGCCTTCTCGACGAGGGCGAGCCCCTTCCGCAGATTTGCCTGCGGCTGCGACGTGCAGCGCATCTGGATGAGGCCGATGGTGACGACATTAGCGTTGGTGGCCATGTGAAAAATCCGTCAGAACCATGATGAATTTCTTGCATTGCTGCAAGAAATTTGTTTCTCTTCCGCGCGGAGGCGAGAAACAACCACATGCATTTTGTTCCATCCAAGATATTTTTGACCAAAGGTGTCGGAACTCACAAGCACGAGTTGCGCAGTTTCGAGTTGGCGTTGCGCGATGCGGGTATTGAGAAGTGCAACCTCGTGACCGTCTCGAGCATCCTGCCGCCGCGCTGCAAGATCATCTCCCGCAAGCAGGGCGAGCAATTGCTGCAACCGGGGCAGATTACCTTTGCCGTCATCGCGCGCCTTTCCACGAATGAACCGCATCGGCTCATCGCCGCGTCGATCGGCGTGGCGCAACCTGCCGACGAGGATGCGTACGGCTATCTGAGCGAATTGCACGCCTATGGCATGAACGACACCACGGCGGGCAATTTCTCCGAGGACATGGCGGCGGCCATGCTGGGGACGACGCTGGGTGTGGATTTCAATGAGGACGCGAGTTGGGATGAAAAGGAGCAGGTGTTTCGGATGAGCGGCAAGATCGTGCGTACCAGCAATTGCACGCAGACAGCAGTCGGCCATCCCCAAGGCCAGTATTCCACGGTGATCACCGCCGCGATTTGCCTCTTCTAACCCTGGTGAGAGCAGTTTGCCTTTCCATGGAAAGGCATTTAAGATAGCTCCGTGAAAAACGACGTCGTCGAGGTCCAAGTAAAGGGCGTGCTGCCGACAACCAACGGCTGCGCGGTCTTCGTGGGCAACGACGAGAAAACGTTCGTCATCTACGTCGATCACAGCGTGGGCGCGGCGATCACGATGTTCCTGCGCAGCACGCCGAAGGAGCGCCCGCTCACCCACGACCTCATCGGTCACATTTTCACCGGGCTGGGTGTGAAAGTGGAGCGCATCGTCATTAACGACCTCAAGAACAGCACGTACTACGCGCGGCTCGTGCTACGCGCGGAAAACGAACTCGGCAAGAAAATCCTGGAGATTGATTCCCGCCCCAGCGACTGCATCGCGCTGGCGGTCCAACAGAAGAGCCCCATCTACGTCGCGACCAAGGTCTTCAGCGCGGTCGAAGACATGTCGGAAGTGCTCAAGCGCATGAAGCAGGAGGGTGGCGACGAGTTCACCGAGCAGGGGGAAGAAGGGCAGAACGAGTAAGCGCTTACTGCCACCACGGACGCTCGACCCGGTACACGTAGATCGAGTAACCAATCACCGCGACCGGTTCCGTCTCCAGCAGGCGCTGGTAAATGTTGCGCGAGCCTTCCGAAAAATAAACACCCCGCAGGTTGGTGGCACTCACGGCGACAAAGCCCGGTAATTGTGGAGCCTTCACCAATGGCTCGTCAAAAAAAGCACCACCGGGTAGGTAGGTGCAATCGATTTTGTAATAGGCAGGATCGGCCGTGCCGAAGTAGCTCAGATTGATGTGTTGTACTTCGTGGTGGTCCATCCAAGCTTTCAGACCCTTCAAATCCTGTCCCCAATCGAGGTTGGAATCGACGAGATATTTGTGTCCGTTCTGCGGGCCGCCGGCGACCTGGTTGAAGAATGCGAGATAGTGCGGGCAGACGAGCGCGAACTCCATGACGGCCAGGAGGCCGAAGGCGCCCAGCAACACGCGCAAGGGCTTCCGCTGGCTGGCGTACAGTTCCGCGATGGTGTTGCCCGCCAGCAGCAACACGAACGGGTGGATGGGCAGGATGTGACGCACGCCGATGTTCAGCTTGATCATCATCGCCGCTGTTAAAAATGCCGCCAACGGCCAGAGCGCGTAGACGTCGTGGTCGAGGAAGTGCCGCCAGCGCACCGCGCAGAGCACGAGCCCCGTGAGGAGGAGCAGGATCACAGCGATGGGAGTTTTGATGAGGAACGCCAGCGGAAAGAAGTACCACCAGCCCTTGATGCTGTAATTGCCCGCGAAGAATCCGCTGCGTCGCTGCGCTTTGACCTGCCCGAGCAGGAAGCCCTGGCTATACGCGTTCGGCAGCCACCGATGCTGGTCGGCCCACCCGACAGCCTTCGTGAGCAGGGGGGCACGTTGAAGGATGACCGGGTCCTGCTGGAAATCCCAACGCCAGGTGGTGGATGCCGAAGGGAGATAGCGGAAGTCGTAGACAGCCCAAATCGCCACCCACGTCACGGCGGCGAGCATGGCGACGATGGACAGCGCGGCCGCCAATTTTCCCAAACGACCGCGTACGTCGGATTGCCGGCCAAGGCTCATTGGCCATGGTTTTTTCTGGCAAACACGCACCACGAGCAGTGCCAGGACAATCGGGCCCAGTAAGAGCGCCGAGAACTTGCTGACCTGCGCCAGCACAAAGAACCCGACCAAGCCGCATAAGTTACCCAGGCTCAGAAGCCGCGCCGTTCGCCAGAGGAAATACATCGTGCCAAAAGTAAAACAGGTCACCCCGAAATCGGTTGTGACCAGGCGCGCATGTGCCAACAGATTCGGTTCAACGGTGTAGAACCCCAGTACCATCACAGCGGGCCAGAACCCGAATAGTTCGCGCGCCCAACAGAACAGCAACACCCCGAGCAACACACCCAGCAGCACGATCATGAATCGCGCCGGGTACAAGAG
>JBGOTY010000391.1:0-2930 GCA_041476745.1 Verrucomicrobiia bacterium
CAGGTCCCCTTGACGCGAACCGTGTGAAAATCGCGAAAATCAACCGATTTGGTGTTTTTTTGGCTGTACTCATGTGGCTGTTTTCTGAGGTCACCTTTGCCATCGCTGCCGAAACCCGGACATTTGAAGCGGAATCCGCCGAACTTGTCGGCGGGGCGTCAAAAGTCCCCGATGGCGCTGTCTCCGGTGGCTCTATTGTCAGCTTGGCGCAGCCCGGCCAAGGTGTGAACTTCACCGGCCTGCCGGCAGCGAGCAAATTAGCGATTCGCTATGCAGCGATCACAAATGGCACGATCAGCGTTGCGGTGAACGATCAACCAGCGCGCAGGGTGAACGTTCATGCTTCAGGCGCACTCACCAATTCTTTTCTCAACGCGATCGTTGCAATCGCGATTCCCGCGAAGACGACCCTGACCATCAGTCTTGCGACGAACGATGTCGCGGTGAACATTGCTCGCATCGATATCGGTAATGGCGACCTCGGTTTGCCGCCAGACCTTTGGAACCTGCCGCCATTGCCGGTTGCTGGTGGCCCGTATTCTCCCGACTGGAAAGCGATGAGCCGGTTCTACACCGTGCCGGAGTGGTGGCGCGATGCGAAGTTCGGCGCGTGGGCGCACTGGGATCCGCAGTCCATGCCCGAGCAGGGCGACTGGTATGCGCGCGGGATGTACCTGGAAGGCAGCGGACAATATCGTTACCACACCAATCACTTCGGCCATCCGTCGGAATACGGTTACAAAGACATCTGCCACAACTGGGTGATCGACCGCTGGAATCCCAATGAGTTGATGGAGTTATACGTCGAAATGGGAGCGCGCTACTTCATGGCGATGGGCGTTCATCATGACAATTTCGATTGTTGGGATTCGAGTTTTCAACCGTGGAACTCCGTCCGCGTCGGCCCCAAGGTGGACATTGTCGGCACGTGGGAGAAGGTCGCGCGCCAGCACGGTCTGCGCTTCGGCATCGGTTTTCACAATTCGCCGCCGCGAACGTGGGGCCAGTTCATGCCAGTGCGCTACACCTGTGACAAGCGAGGCCCGAACCAAGGCGTGCCCTACGACGCGCTGCAAACTAGCCTCGACGGCAAGGGGAAATGGTGGGAAGGCATGGACCCGGTGGACCTTTACGGACCGGCTCACAATAATAAAGACCCCTTGCATTCGCCCTTTGCCAATCAATTCATGTGGCGCGTGGACGACGCCATCACCAAGTATCACCCCGACGTGATTTATTTCGACGAGCACGCCGGGGATTCGCAAATGGACCTGGGGATTCGCATGGGGCTTGGGTTTCTCGCTCCACGGTTGGCCGCGAATTACTACAACAAATCGCTGCAGTGGAACGGTGGGAAAATGGAAGCCGTGCTCAACCTCAAAGGCGTGGGCGGCCGTTACAACAGTTTTCAAAACAGTCCGGAACTGCTTCCTTTGGTTGACCGTTCCCTGGTCAAAAGCACCGAGGCGGTCATTGAACCGGAGATTATGGCCTATTCATTCCAGACCGAAACCACCGTCGCCGATTGGCATTACCGAGCCGGGCAGCGATACATGGACGCCAAAAAAGTCGTTGGCTTGCTCCTGCAAAACGTCTGCCGCAACGGCACGATGTTGCTTAACCTCACCCAGCACGGACGCGGCGACCTGGATCCGCAAGCCATTCAAATTGCCAAAGACATCGGCGCCTGGTTGAAAGTCAACGGCGAGGCGGTCTATGCCTCGCGTCCATTTGAAGTGTGCGGCGAAAACACGAATGCGATTTGCTATACCCGCAACAACGGCAAGGTCTATGCCTCGCTGCTGAATTGGGAGGGCGGGCCGATCACGCTCAAAGCGCTACACACTGGCGGCGCGACGCTGGGCAAAGTGTCGAAAGTCGAACTGCTCGGCTCCAACGCTGCGCTGACGTTTGTGCAAGACGGCCAAGGTTTGACAGTGACGCCGAGCGTTGCAGTGCAGCCACTGACAGGAATCAGCAATCAATCGCTGGCGTCAGCCTGCCGCGTGCTGCGAATCACGCACGACAAGGGCTGGTTCAATGACGACGATCCGGGCACGACGTATCCCGGATGGATTCGCCGATGCAACCTCGGCGCCGGCGATTTCAACAACGACCTCAGCACCAGCGACACGCCTGGTAGTGTCTGGAGTTGTTCGTTTGCCGGAACCAGCGTGGAGGTCGTCGCCCCGAAGGAAACAGGAGCCGGGAAGATCGAGGTTCAGATTGACGGCAAGACCCATGCCACAGTGGATCTATCCGTCACGGGGATGCGCCAGGCCCAGCAGGTGGTGTGGGAGGTGACCGGACTGACGTCAGGCAAACACGCCCTTAGCCTTATCAACCGTGGACGAGGAACGGTTGCCGTCGACGCCATAATCGTTCGGTAATCATTAGCGTAGTCATCGTCACCCTCGGCCTCAGCGTCAAAGGCGAGTCCTGAGTCCTGGCATCGCCCCAACGACACAGTTGGCCTTGCCGGCGTCCTCAACGGCATCTCTAAAGTCCACCAGTAGTTTCTTGCTGCCGGCGGTACCAGCATCCTCGCCGGCGACGGTGCCCTTACTCACGGCTGGGAGCAGATCTTTGAGACCTACTACGACTTCCCAGTCTGGAAGACCGTTCATTTCACCCTCGACTACGAATTCGTGAACCACCCCGCCTTCAACCGCGACCGCGGCCCCGTCTCCGTCTTCGCCGCCCGCCTCCACTGGACCTTCTGACATGTTGGCAAAAAGATCCCGACACGCCCACCAAGCCCGTATCCTCAAATCGTGCTTGGCCAATTCTTGGCCAATTTTTCTGTTTTGACCAGTTGTGTCGAGTTGCGTCGAGTTTTACAGGTTCTGTTGTAAGAGCTTCAAAAATAGGCAGATGTGCAACTGATCGCAACTCACGGCAACCGACGAAAACACGGCAGATTTCAACTC
>JBGOTY010000392.1:0-2889 GCA_041476745.1 Verrucomicrobiia bacterium
GTCGGCGCGTTGTGACAGCTGGAAGTGCACGGGCTGATCGTGACGCCCATGATCGAACTCAAAGGCGAGGGGATTGGCCTGGCCCACACGGCCCGCGCCCGAAAAAACCTGCCGCGTGGCGAGAAACGACAGCAGCGCGGACAGCACCTGCGGCGTGAACTGCGCGTTGCGCTTCATCAGGTAGTTCTCGTGACAGCCGAACGTCGCGCCCGTGTGGTGGTCGATGTTGTTCTTCACAAACGACACCCGGTCGGCAAGGCCCATGGCTTCCAGCGCACCTTGCAGGAGTTGGTCGCCCGCATGGTCGAAGGAAACGACGTCGCGCAGGCTGAGGCACTCGGGCGTGGAATACTCAATATGCCCCATGTCCAGGTAGAGCCGTCCGCCGTTGAGCAGGAAACCGCCGTTGCGCGGCGGTTCTTCATAATCCCGATAATGCAGATCAATCGCGCCGAGTCGCGCGACGTTGAAGAGGTGGTTCTTGACCCGGATCGGAAACGCGTCGGGCCCGCCCTGTCGGTCGTCGTTGCTGATCAGACAGCCGTACTCGGTCTCCAGTCCGACGATGCGGTTCATAAATCCTTCAGCGCGCTGCGGACTTCCTTTTCGTTGAGCAGGCGGAATTTCTTGGTGGCCGGCCGGCTGCGCTCCAACACGGCGGCCTCCACGTGGCGGGCTTTCAGGTATTCCTTGAGGACTTTCTCGGGTTCAATCCCGCGCTTCTCGGGTTCCTCGCCCTCTTTGCTTTCGCTTTGCTCGGCCTGGTCCATGCCGACGGCCCAGGTCTTCGCCGCGAGCCTGAGCGCGTCTTCCAGCGAGCGGCGTTGGTCGCCGTTGTGTTCGACAAGATAGTCCAGCATCGCTTTTTGGGCGTCGCCGGTGCCGGCCAACACGTCGAACGGTTCTCGCATCTCAATTTCGCTCCGCGCGAAGGAACCGTCGTAGTCGAGCTTGACGATGGAATCCTGTTCCGGTTCGTCGCCGAGTTCCGCGAGCAGGATCTTGACGATGTGCGGCGCGTTGAAAATCTGCTCGAACGCGGTCTTGAGCGCGGGGCTCATGCCGAAATTGACGAGGCGGCGCAGCGAGACGTCGGCCACGGCCCGGTTGAAGCCCTCGATGTGCGCCAGATCGATGGCCACCAGCCGCATGCGCTCGATGTCGGCCGGATGACCCAGCGCCGCGAAGGCCACGCGGTCGTACACCTCGAAAACCTTGCGGGTCTCGCGGCTGACCGTCAACAACAGCAGGCCGCCGGCGTAGTCCAGCGCGACCACCGGGCTGCCGTGGCGCAACTGGTCCTCGATGTACTCGCGCCGGTTGGCAATCGCCTCGACCCAACGATAGGGCTCTTCAATCATGGTTCAATGGCTTCGTTTCGCGGAAACTAGACCTCACTCTTGTACACGCGGCCCAGTTCGGACTCGGGAATTTCCCGGATGCCTTCCTTCGTGATGACGCGGACGATTGGGAATATATCCGTCTTGGGATTGTAGCCGCTGGTGGCCGTGTCGCTATCGGCGGCCGTGTCGAGCAGCCGCAGGGCCGCGACGACGATCTCCGACTCGTTGTACTTGCCGAGCGGTTTGCCGCCCCAGGTGTTGAGGTAGTGCAACACGCTCCGCACGGCGAGCGAGCCGGAGCCGCTGGCGGAGTAATCCACACCCTCGAATTGGGCGCCCAGCGCGTCGTAGAAGTACACCTTGCCACCTCCGTCTTTGCCGCCCGTGGTCTCGTACGTCGCGAAGATCGGCACCACCATGCCCACGCCCTGCAGCGTGAGCGGCAGGTTTTCCTTCAGCAGTTTCGATAGCGAGCGCACCTTGCCGGCCGTGCTCATTTCCTGGAGCTGGCTGCGTTCGAAATACTTGAAACTGTGTTCGAGGACGCGCGCCATTTCGAACGCGACTGCGGGCACGCCGGCGATGGCGAGAATGGATCGTTCGTCGATATTGATGAGCTTCTCGGCCCGCTCGTACATAACGAGGTTGCCCGCCGTGGCGCGTCGGTCGCCTGCGACCAGCACGCCATCCTTGTATTTGACGGCGAGGACCGTCGTGCCTTCGGTGGCGATGCTGCCCTTGCCCATCTCGTGCTGGAATTTGGCGGCGGCCTGGGCCAGACGGGGCGCCGCTTCATAACCGTGGGCTTTCAGCACGCTCAGGAAATCGCCGTCATGCAGAAATTGCGGAATCGGTAGGGGATGATCCATGGCGATTGCTCGCAGGGCCGATGCGCCGACTCACTGCCCCGTGCGTTGGCGATAACGTTTGGCCTGATTGGGGTCGACGCGCCGCATCTTCTTCAGGAGTTCCTTGGTATCGGGAGTTTGCGTATCCGGGCGGCGCGGTCCGCCTTCGTCGGTTTCCTTCCTCTCCCAGGGAGCAGGGGAGGCGGGTCGATCGATGCGTTCTGGAAATTGTGCGTTGGAATCGGCCATGGCCTTTATCTCCACGTTAGCTTCAAGTTCCGCAGTAATGTCTCCACATCCGGCGCATTGTCAATGGCTGTATTATAGCGGCGCACGTCTTCATCGTCAAAAACATTCAGGAGCTGGATCACCGATTCACGGTCATTTTCGCCAAAAGTGATCTCATCCCATTGCACGGAACTCATCTGTTTGCCGAACTTCTCGATGCAACGCCCGCGGAAATACGCGCGCGTGTCGCGCGGCGGCTGGCGAATCGCCAGGCGGATGTCGTCGTCGGTCACGAAACGTTGCAGTTGCTTCTCGCGGACCAATTCCGCGTACAGGCCCTCTTCCTGCCGCACGTTGTGGTACTCGAGATCCAGCGATTGGAGCCACGGATCGTCCCAACCCACCTTCTCGACTTCCACGAAGGCGTCGAGCATCCACTTCTTGGCAACCCAGTCGAGCCGGTCGCGGCA
>JBGOTY010000393.1:0-2856 GCA_041476745.1 Verrucomicrobiia bacterium
ACGTTTGCCTTTGTCACGGTCGCACTCATCGTCCTCAACGCCGCCGTTTTTTTACACGAACTCTCACTCCCCACCCCGGATCGCGCGCAGGCATTCTTCGCCAACTTTGCGCTCACACCCGCGTATCTCACACAAGCGCCTTCACCCGACTCGTATCGTACCATCTTCACGTCGATGTTTCTGCATGGTGGGTGGATGCACATCATCGGCAACATGCTTTACCTCTGGATTTTCGGGAAGAACGTCGAGGACTCTGTCGGCCACTTCAAGTTCATTGCCTTCTATCTGCTCTGCGGCGTCGCCGCGGCGGCCGCCCAGGTGGCGATCTCGCCTGACTCAACCGTTCCAATGATTGGCGCGAGCGGCGCCATTTCCGGAGTGCTCGGCGCCTACCTGTTGCTCTTCCCGCGAGCACGTGTGCTCGTCTTGTTTCCGATCTGGATCTTCTGGCGCGTTTTCTACGTGCCGGCTCTCTTGCTGCTCGTGTTCTGGTTTGGGATGCAACTGCTCAGTGGGCTCGCGGTTCTTGGCGCGAATATCAACGGCGGGGTCGCCTTTTGGGCGCACATCGGCGGCTTCGTCGCGGGAATGCTGTTGATTCCGATCTTCAAGAAGCGCAGCGTCAGGCTGTTTCAGTAACAATCGCCGGCCCGGCGGGGACAGGGGGCGTCGCCAGGATGCTCTTCCACTTTCGAACCGCATCCACCACGATCACAGCGGTCAGCACCAACATGATGGATGCGAGCCAGCACATGAGTTGGAGGGAAAGCTGTTCCGACGGCGGCGCCGACGGAATCTTCCGCCACCAGCCCAACACACTCTGCACGCCCGCGGTCAGTACGGTGATAACCACAAGCACAAACGGGATCCCGGTGCACAACGCGTAGCTGCGCTTCGGCGCGTGGTTCAACAGATAGGTTGTCCCCACGGCCAGCGCAATCGCGGCCAGCAACTGGTTCGAGATGCCAAGCATTCTCCACAGGGTGTTGATATTGCCGGTGTACAACAAATACCCCCACGCGCAACAGGTCAGGAAACTCATCAGAATATTCATGCCCCACCGCGGCTTGCCTTTGACCTTCGCGCGTTGCGAAAATTCCGCCACACTCTCCTGGAAGACAAATCGCGCCACACGGGTGCCGGTCTCGAGCAGCGTGAGGATGAACAACGCCTCGAACATGATCACAAAATGGTACAAGTAGCCGGCCAATCCTTTCATGAACTTGGAAAACACGCTCGCCATGCCGACCGCCAGCGTGACCGCGCCGCCGACGCGCCCGACCAACTTCTCTCCCGTCTCCCGCTCCAATTCGGGCAACCCTTTCGGGGTCAAGTCCCACCCATGTTCCGCCTGGGTCTTGACCATCTGCACATAGGCTGACCTCTGCGCGGGCGTGTCCTGGGCCACGTTCATCGCGAAATAATCGGCGGGCTGAAGCGTGCACGCGGCCACCAGCGCCGTCACGGCCACAAAACCTTCGAGGACCATCGCGCCGTAACCGATCACGCGAATGTCGGACTCCCGGTATATCATTTTCGGCGTTGTGCCCGACGCAATCAACGCGTGAAACCCCGAAAGCGCGCCGCACATGATCACGATGCAGACGAAGGGCCAGACCGCGCCCGAAACCACTGGCCCGCCGTTGAGAAACGGCGTTGTCGCCGGCATCTTAAGCGTCGGGTGCGCTAGGAAAATGCCGACCGCCAGCACAATCATGACACCGATCTTCATGTAGGAACTCAAGTAGTCGCGCGGACACATCAGCACCCAGACGGGCAACGTCGACGCGATAAACGCGTAAATCGGCAGCATCAGCGACAGCGTCGGTTTGTCGAACAGCAGCCAATGGGCGAGCCCGGAATCCGCAAACGGCTTCCCGAATATCACCCCCACCATGACGATCGTCACCCCGATTACCGACGCCTCGGCAATTTTACCGGGGCGCAGCTTGTACATCCAAAAGCCCGTGATGAGCGCCGCCGGAATCGTCACCACGATGGTGAACATGCCCCACGCGCTCTCGCTTAAAGCGTTGACGACCACGATGCCGATGCTGGCCAGGATCGTGATGATGATGAACAGCGTGGCAATGGACGTGGTAACGCCGGAAAACGGTCCAATGTTCTCGCGCGCGATTTTCGGAAGCGACAATCCATCCTGGCGCACCGACGCGAGAAGAATCACGAAGTCATGCACCGCACCCGCCAGGCAGGCGCCGATGACAATCCAGATGAATCCCGGCGCGTATCCCCATTGCGCCGCCAACACCGGCCCGACCAGCGGACCCGGGCCCGCGATGGCCGCGAAGTGGTGACCGAAGAGTACCAGACGGCTGGTCGGGTGATAATCTACGCCGTCCTTGAGGCGATGCGCCGGTGTGGGGCGGCTGTCATTGAGCATCGCGACTTTTGCCGACAAAAATGCGCCATAGTACCGATACGCCACGGCAAACGCCGCCAACGACCCGATGATCAACCACAGCGAGTTCATTTCCCCGCCACCGCTTCCGCCGCAACGGCGTTCGAGAGGCGCGCACCGTTCGCCACGCTTCTCCGCCATGTCGCGAACCCGACCAGCGCCAGTTCAACGGCCACGTAGCTGATCACGTACGTGAACCCGCCGACGCCGAATCCGTAGCTGTGCAGCCCTTTGCCGAGGACGAAGTTCACTCCGTACCAGGCCATCAGCACCGACATGAAACACACGACGCTCGCAACCGACAACGCATAGTTACTCAACCAGCCTGCCAGTCGCCCATGTAACGGAATCAAATAGCTCACCAACGCAATCAGCGCCCAGGTTTCCTTCGGATCCCAACCCCAGAACCGACCCCACGCATAATGCGCCCAGATACC
>JBGOTY010000394.1:0-2852 GCA_041476745.1 Verrucomicrobiia bacterium
GAACCACTGCCGCGTCGCTACCGGGTGCCACAACAGTCCCACCCTGCACCATGTGATCGTACTGTCGATACACCCAGTTCTTGGACGCGATCGTCGGCGAGCCGAGCAGTTTGAGTAAGACGTCCTGGTAATCACCTGGTTCGATGACGCTTCTGATTTCAAACTTCGAGTTTCGGATTTCCCACTCCGGTTGTTTTGCTTCGCGATGGTAAATTGGCGCGTCTTCGGCAAGTTGCCTGGCGGGAATCTCCGCGGCGACAACGCTGCCGACTTTCACGCGCATCATCCCGTCGTCCGTCACGCGGCCAATGGTGACGCCATGCAGGTCCCACTTTTCAAAAATCGCTTCGACCTCCTTCTCGCGGCCTTTTTGCGCGATGAGCAGCATCCGTTCCTGTGATTCGCTGAGCAGGATCTCATACGGTGCCATGCCCGTCTCGCGCTTCGGCACCAGGTCCAGGTCAATCTCGTTGCCCGTGCCGCCACGGCTGGCGGTCTCGCAGGTCGAACACGTCAACCCCGCCGCGCCCATATCCTGGATGCCCACCACGAGACCGTTGGTGCGCATCACTTCGAGGCAGGCTTCGAGCAGCAGTTTTTCCATGAACGGGTCGCCCACTTGCACTGCGGGTCGGTCTTGTTGCGATTCCTCCGTGAGTTCCCGCGACGCGAACGCGGCGCCGGCCAGCCCATCGCGGCCCGTCGCGCTGCCCACGTAGATGACGGGGTTGCCGACGCCCGCGGCTTTGCCGCGCTTGATCTGGTCGTGGCGCAAGACGCCCAGCGAGAGCGCGTTGACGAGCGGGTTGCCATCATAGGATCCGTCGAAATACACTTCACCACCCACTGTCGGGACCCCGATGCAGTTACCGTAATGGGCAATCCCCGCGACAACTCCCGCAAATAGCCGGCGGTTCTGCGCCGCCTCCACCGAGTCGCCCTCAATAAGGCCAAACCGCAGCGAGTTCATATTGAGAATCGGGCGTGCGCCCATCGTGAAAATGTCGCGGATGATCCCGCCCACTCCCGTCGCCGCGCCTTGAAACGGCTCCACGGCGCTCGGGTGATTGTGGGACTCGATCTTGAACGCGATCGCCCAACCGTCGCCAATATCCACGATCCCGGCGTTCTCTTCACCAGCCTTCACCAGAATGAACGGCGCCTCCCGAGGGAATTTCTTCAGTTCCGGCCGCGAGTTCTTGTAGCTGCAATGTTCGCTCCACATCACCGAAAAGATGCCAAGCTCCGTGATATTCGGAGCGCGTCCAAGGATCTTCTCGATGGACCCATACTCTTCCGGCGTGACCGCATGTTTCGCGATAATCTCCGGTGTAATCTCGATGTCCGTTTTCATCAGCAATGCATGAAGTTTAGTACACGCCTTGTAGAAAACCAACAACCGGCTCGACAGCCTCCGCACAATGTCACACACTCGGCCGGAACCAAACTTCATGAACTTTTCCGAAAAACGCTACGAAACCATGTCGTACCGCCGCTGCGGCCGCAGTGGACTGAAGTTGCCCGTCTTGTCGCTCGGTTGCTGGCACAACTTCGGCGGACACGTCGACCACACCGAGGCGCGGCACATGTTGCATCGCGCGTTCGACCTCGGCATCACGCACTTCGACTTCGCCAACAATTATGGGCCGCCACCGGGCAGCGCGGAGTCATTCGCGGGACAGGTCTTGGCGCAGGATTTCCAGGGTTATCGGGACGAACTCATCATTTCGTCAAAGGCGGGGTACGGGATGTGGCCCGGTCCCTATGGCGAATGGGGTTCGCGCAAATATTTATTGGCGAGCCTCGACCAATCGCTCGAACGACTCGGTTTGGATTACGTGGACATTTTTTACTCGCACCGGCCCGATCCCGATACGCCGCTGGAGGAAACCATCGGCGCGCTCGATAGCGCCGTTCGACAGGGCAAGGCCCTCTACGTTGGCATCAGCAGCTACAATGGAGTGATGACCGAGGCGGCGATGAAAGTCGCGCAGGAACTTCGCTCGCCGCTGATCATTCACCAGCCGTCCTACTCCATGCTTAACCGTTGGATCGAATCCGATCTGCTGCCGCACACGCGGAAATTGGGTCTCGGTGTGATCGCCTTCTGTCCGCTCTCGCAAGGTTTGTTGACCGACAAGTATCTGGCGGGCATCCCGGCAAACTCGCGCGCGGCCAGTGCGGATGGTTTCCTCCGTCCGCAGCACGTTACTCCCGAAGCAGTCGCGAAGGTGAAACAACTGAACACGCTCGCCCAGCGTCGCGGTCAAAGCATGGCGCAGATGGCGTTGGCGTGGGTGCTGCGCGATGAAGCCGTGACCAGTGCGCTGATCGGCGCCAGCCGCGTCAGCCAGATCGACGAAAATGTTGCCGCGCTCGCCAACCTGGAATTCTCCGCCAAGGAGCTGCAGGAAATCGAACGCATCCTGGCGGGCTAATTCTTGCGCGCAACGGCGACAAGACGTGGCGCATCAGGGCCGTACGGTTGGCCATCGAAGTCCCCGTACAACTTCACCTGGGAGAACCCGGCTTGTTGGAGCCGATCGCTGAGTTCCTGACCGGAGTACAGCGTGTGGTGGAATCGAAATCGACGCACGCGGTTGCCTTTGATGAGAATCCACTCGTTGCGGATGCGCGTCCAGTCGTCAAAAATCTCGTGCATCTGGACTAGCAATGTGCCGTCGGGATACCGCGTCGAGGTCGTGGAATGCATGATTTTGGCGAGACGTTCCTTGCCAAATACATCGATGACGCACACGCCGCCCGGCTTGAGGCTTTCGAAAATGTTCCCCAGTGCCCGGCGGTCGTCGCCCTTGTTGTCGAAATAGCCAAAGGACGTCCACAGATTTAGC
>JBGOTY010000395.1:0-2818 GCA_041476745.1 Verrucomicrobiia bacterium
CGATCCAATTTTTCAGCCTCTTCGACACCATGGGTGTTGGTGCTTTAGTCCCGTCGGTGGCGGGAGAGACCTATCAATTGCAGTACACGGATTCGCTGTCCCCCACCAACTGGATCAACACCGGAGGCTCTCTAACCAGTATCGGTGGCCCCATGATCTTGATCGATCTCACTGAAGTTTTACCGCAACAGCGGTTTTATCGCGCCGTCATTACGCCTTAGGACAAACTGAGGCCGTCCCCCCGCTTTGGATTATCTGCTCTCGCAATTTCAAAAAACCTGTTGCCCTCCGGGGCTTGGCTGTGGCACTAAGAAATGGTCAAATCGTTGCGAGTCACACCGTCCGCGAACCCGACGGCCAGCGGAGGTCATTAATATGGCGACGCCAGCTTTCCCCGACATTACGCGAATCGAGTACGAGGGCCCGAAGTCGAAGAATCCGCTCGCGTTCAAGCATTACTTCGCGACCGAGAAACTCGACGGCAAAACGCTGCGTGACCATTTGCGCTTCGCGGTCTGTTACTGGCACACGTTCCGCAACCCGTTGAGCGATCCGTTCGGACCCGGCACGGCCCTTCGCCCGTGGGACGACGGCTCAAACTCCGTCGCGAACGCCCAGCGCCGCGCGCGCGCAGCCTTCGAGTTCATCGAAAAAATCGGCGCGCCGTTCTATTGTTTCCACGACCGCGACGTGGCTCCGGAAGGTAAAAACCTTCGCGAAACCAACCAGAACCTGGACGCCGTCGTGAAGGTGCTCAAGGAAGAGCAACAGCGCACCGGCATCACGCCGCTCTGGGGCACAGCCAACCTCTTCTCGAACCCGCGCTACGTCCACGGCGCGGCGACGAGTTGCAACGCCGACGCGTTCGCCTTCGCCGCGGCGCAGGTGAAGAAGGCCCTCGAGGTCACGCACGAACTCGGCGGCGCGGGCTACGTCTTCTGGGGCGGTCGCGAAGGCTACTCGACGCTACTCAACACCGATCTCAAGCGCGAACAGGAGCATCTCGCGAAATTCCTGCACATGGCCGTGGACTACAAGAAGGCCATCGGCTTCCAAGGCCAGTTTTTCATTGAGCCAAAGCCGAAAGAGCCGACGAAACATCAATACGACTCCGACGCCGCAGCCTGCCTGAACTTCCTGCGCGAATTCGACCTGCTCGACGACTTTCAACTCAACCTCGAAACCAACCACGCCACGCTCGCCGGTCACACGATGCAGCACGAACTCACCGTCGCGGCCGCCGCCGACCGACTCGGTTCGATTGACGCCAACCGCGGCGACGAACTGCTCGGGTGGGACACCGACCAGTTCCCGACCGACATCTGGTTGGCGACGCAGGTCATGCTCGTCGTGCTCGGCATGGGCGGATTCAAGGCGGGCGGGCTTAACTTCGACGCCAAAGTACGCCGCGAAAGCTTTGAGCCGGTGGATTTGTTCCACGCGCACATCGGCGGCATGGATGCGTTCGCGCGCGGGCTGAAGATCGCTGCGGCAATCCGCAAAGATGGCCGCCTCGCGGCGTTCGTGAAAGGGCGCTACGCCTCGTGGGACCGTGGCCTCGGCAGGGACATTGAAAAGGGCAAACTCGGCCTCAAGGAATTGGAAACCTACATGCTCAAGAAGGGCGAAGCCGACGCGAACACAAGCGGGCGGCAGGAAATGCTGGAAAACCTCATCAACGAATTCTTATGAAAAACCTCGATTCCGCCGAAGTCTGGTACGTCACCGGCAGTCAGCACCTCTACGGCCAGGCGGCGCTAAAACAGGTGGCGACAAACTCCCGCAAAATCGTGGAGGCGCTGAACGCCTCGAAACGTCTCCCGCTCAAGATTGTCTTTAAACCGGTGCTCACCACGCCCGACCAGATCCGCCAGCTTTGCCTGGAAGCCAACAGCTCACCGAAGTGCGCGGGTTTAATTCTCTGGATGCACACCTTCTCACCCTCCAAGATGTGGATTGGCGGTCTGACCGCCCTGAAAAAGCCGTTCCTGCATCTGCACACGCAATTCAATCGCGACCTGCCCTGGGCCGAGATCGACATGGATTTCATGAATCTCAACCAGTCAGCGCACGGCGACCGCGAAGCCGGTTTCCTGCACACGCGGTTGCGCTTGAATCGCAAAGTCGTCGTGGGCCATTGGTCCGATACGGAAGTTCAGGACCGGCTCGCCACGTGGATGGGTGCTGCGCGCGCGTGGCACGATTGGCAGGGCGCGAAATTCTGCCGTTTTGGCGACAACATGCGTCAGGTCGCCGTCACCGAAGGCGATAAAGTCGCTGCCGAAGCGAAGCTGGGTTACGCGGTCAATGGCTACGGCGTCGGCGATCTGGTGAAGTCCATCAACGCTGCCGGCGAAAAGGCTGTCGACCGTCTCTGCGACGAGTATGAACAACTCTACACCGTGACGGCGGAACTTCGCAAAGGCGGCACGCGTCACGAATCGCTCCGCGATGGCGCGCGCATCGAACTCGGCCTCCGCGCCTTCCTGAAAGCCGGCAACTTCAAGGGTTTCACCACCACATTCGAAGACCTGCACGGCTTGAAACAACTGCCCGGCCTCGCCGTCCAGCGCCTGATGGCCGACGGCTACGGTTTCGGTGCGGAAGGCGACTGGAAAACCTGCGCGCTGCTCCGCGCGATGAAAGTCATGGCCGACGGGCTCAAAGGCGGCACGTCGTTCATGGAGGACTACACTTACCATCTCCACCCCGACGGTCATCTCGTCCTCGGCGCGCACATGCTCGAAATCTGCGAGTCCATCGCCGCCGCCAAACCGTCCCTCGAAATCCATCCGCTCGGCATCGGCGGCAAGGAAGA
>JBGOTY010000396.1:0-2802 GCA_041476745.1 Verrucomicrobiia bacterium
GGGACACGTTGCCCCGGAAGCATCGAAGGGCGGGCCCATCGCCATCGTGCGCGACGGTGACATAATCTCGTTCGACGTGGCGAAGCGTCGGTTGGATGTTGAATTGAGCGATGACGAGATCCAGCGGCGACTGAAGGAATGGAAGCCCCCGAAGCCGCGCTATGAAAAGGGCGCGTTGGCGAAATATGCCAAACTGGTGTCCTCGGCCTCAGAAGGGGCCGTTACGGGGTAGCCTCGTCACCAGTTTGTAACATCAACGCCGCCGGGGCGTGACGTGTTTGTTACACCGTGCCGCCATGCCAGAAACAATTCTCATTGTGGACGACGAGCCGGACGTGAGCGACCTGCTCGTTTACAACCTCCAAAAGGCGGGCTACAAGACCGTCACCGCCCGCGATGGCAGTGTGGCGCTGCAGAAGGCCCGCGACGAAGTGCCGTCCCTGATCGTCCTGGACCTGATGTTGCCGCAGATGGACGGCACGGAAGTCTGCCGGCACCTGAAGGCCGACTCGAAAACCGCCCACATCCCCATCATTATGCTCACGGCGAAGGCCGAGGAAGTGGATCGCGTCGTCGGCCTGGAATTGGGTGCGGACGATTACGTGACGAAGCCATTCAGCCCGCGCGAGATCGCGTTGCGGGTGAAAAGCGTGCTGCGGCGCGCCAGCGGGAAAACGGCGCCCGCCGAAATCCTCAAGTTCGGCGATCTCACGATCGATATCGCCAAGCACGAAGTCACCTTGAAAGGCAAAGTCGTTGACTTGACGGCCACGGAGTTCAAGCTGCTGGCCACGTTGCTGGAGCGACGTGGGCGCGTCCAATCACGGGACCGTTTGTTGACCGATGTCTGGGGTTACGAAGGTGACGTGGACACGCGGACCGTAGACACGCATATGCGCCGGCTGCGTGAGAAACTGGGCAAGGCCTCTGACTATGTCGAGACGGTTCGCGGTGTCGGGTACCGCTTCGCTGAAGCGCCCTGAGAGCTAGTGGCGTTGCAAGAGCGCAACGAGCCAATAGGCTACCGCTGCCACCACCGCCGAACACGGGATCGTCAACACCCACGCCCACACCACTCGCCGCGCCACACCCCAGCGCACGGCGGACAATCGGTGCACGGCGCCAACACCGATAATCGCCCCCGTGATAGTGTGCGTGGTACTGACCGGGATGCCCATCGCCGTCGACGCGAATAACGATGTCGCGGCGGCAAGTTCCGCGCAAGTGCCGTCGTACGGTCGCAGCTTCGTGATTTTCATCCCCATCGTCTTGACGATTCGCCAGCCGCCGGCCATGGTGCCGAGCGCGATGGCAAAATGGCAAACGAGAACGATCCAGAACGGGAACGAGACTTTTCCCGCGGCAAACGCCGCTTGCTGTCCCCTCCAAATGCTGGCGTATAACAGAGCCGCGATGATACCCATGGTCTTCTGGGCGTCATTCATGCCGTGACCCAGACTGTACGCGGCAGCCGACCCCAGTTGGGCCACGCGGAACCAGCGGTCAATCTTGATGGGTGAAACCTTGCGGAAGACCCACATCACGATGAACGCAAACAGGAGGCCCAGGACCAAACCAATCAGAGGTGCAATAACGATAAACTCGACCGTCAACACCACTTTGGCCGTTTCCAGGACACCCGCCCACTTCGCAGCGTGTACGATGGCCGCACCGCCGAATCCACCCAGCAATGCGTGCGATGAGCTGGATGGTATGCCGCCGTACCACGTGATCAGGTTCCAGACGATGGCCCCTAACAGCCCGGCAAAAATGACCTCGACGGTGATGTAATCCGCGTGCACCCACGTCGCGACGGCGTTGGCGACATGCACGCCGCCGATCCACGCCGCCGCAAGGTTCCACCACGCCGCCCAGAGCACGGCCTGAAATGGCCGCAAGACACGCGTACCGACGACGGTGGCGATGGAGTTGGCCGCATCATGGAAGCCGTTGATGAAATCAAATACCAACGCCGTGAAAAAAATCAGGGCAATGTACGGATTCTGGAGGATATGCAGCAGGTCTGTGAAAAACGCGGACATTCAGGTCTCCAGTCGTAGCTGGTGCTCAGCTCATCTTGACGATGACGCCCTGGAGCACGTTGGCCACGTCTTCCAGCCGGTCGGTGACCTTTTCCATGGTCTCGTAAATGTCCTTCCACTTGATGACCTCGATGGCGTTCTTCTCCTTCGCGAACAACTCGGCCAGGGCCGTGTGGAGGATGTCATCCGCCGCATTCTCGACCTCATGCACGGTGATACAATCACGCATGACCTGCTCATAATGCTTGGCCGAGCGCATCCCGTGAACCGCTTCCGCGAGCTTCTCGCAACCACGGACAATCTGCTTGGCGAGATTGATCGCGTGTTGAGTGGGTTTCTGGATGCCGAAAAAGGCCATGCGGTTGGCGGCCGCGTTGGTCAGATCGACGACATCGTCGATGCGCAGGATCATCACATGGATGTCCTCCCGGTCGAGGGGGGTGATGAACGACTTGTTCAATTGATCCATCGTGCGATGAGCAACATCGTCGCAAGCGTGCTCGACCTCGTTCAGCTCGCGCGCGATGGGATCGGCGTCGGCATAGTTCTCCGTCAGCTTCAGCAGCAGCCCGGCCGCGTTGACCGCCTGCTCGGCTGCCCGGTCGAATGATTCGAAGAAATCATATTCCTGTGGAATTAGTCGCCTCAGCATGGGGTATTCTCCTGATGACCAATGACAATTGTGTAACGAAATTCAAGCGGAATAGCAACAAGTTGCGCGGCGTTCCCTGTTTTCCAGCCGATTTCGTTGAACCGGCAC
>JBGOTY010000397.1:0-2798 GCA_041476745.1 Verrucomicrobiia bacterium
GCCGCCGCGCTGGCCGGATTCCCCGACTGGCCACTATAGACATTGCAGCCATTGACCACCGCGTTGCTGAAACAGGATAAGAATGCCCCGTATAAGATTCCGGCCCGACCGTAATCCGGTGTCTGATCGTTGGGACCGCCCCCTGGATCACCCGGCGGCTTGGGAATCGTAGATTCCTCCGTCCACGTAACCCCTCCATCCGTGGAGAGCCACAACGTCGCATTCGCGCCCCAGCCGAAGGAAAAGCTGAGCATGACAATCTGATTTGGGTTCAAAGGATCGATCGCAATGCTCGGCTCCGAGCCGCCCTGCGTGTCCGTGTTTAGGAAGTTGGGAACGGTGTTATTGACGGCCGGATCGACCACGAAGATACTGGGAACCAGTGTTGGCGCCAGGAGGGGGCTGTATCCAAAGGGGCTGTAGTCTTCAGGAATAGCTGGACGGCTGTAGTTGTTCGTGTCCGGCGGCCCGCTGAAGATATCCGGCAGGGCGCTGGGCCGTGAAGCGGTAGTATCCTGAGCCGATAGTCCTTGGGGAAAAGAAGCCCCGAGAGCGAATAGAATCGGGCAGATCGCCAGGATTATGAGAGTGTTTTCTGAGCGTCGCATGGAATTGCCTCCTTAGTGATAAAACTCGAGCAGGTTGAAACTCTTGTAGTGTGGTGGGGCGGGGCCGCCAGCCGTCACGGGTGGCAGGAGCAGATCGAATTGGCACGCACGCCCCGGCCTTTTGTACGGCAGAGGATTACCTCCAACGGCTCGAGAAGTAAACGCCATCTCGCCTCTCCTTGAAAACAGTGTCCCCCACTGTATTCCAGCAGCCTTTGCCATCTCGGTGTTAGTCACGCCAACTTCGCAACGCCCCGTAACCTAGGATTTAACTACCCGCGATGTCAATAAGATTCGCTAAAGCGACTCACTATTTTTTATTGAGAAGACTTCTCGTCAACTTGCGGCCCTGCAACAAATCGACAACCTCACCGACACCAGATCATCACCTCGATGCCGGGCGCCACGAGGAGCGACGGCACGGTTGGTTGGAGAATACGGAAGTTCGATCAACTACTGTCGCCTGCACGGGCAGGATTTTCCTAGCTTTCCGCACCATTGTTTGCTCTACTCAGCATGGCGAGGATCGAGTGGAGAGGAGTTTGGCCTCCGCATCTGCTGCATCCTGTGCGGAAAAAATGCGCATGAGAACACCATTGGTTTTGGGCGTGACGGTTTCGCTGCTACTCAACTCACTGGACACTCACGCCCAAACGAACAGTTGGACCAGCACAACGGTGGCACCAGATGGTTTCGGCGGATTCTGGGACGACTCGTTCAACTGGTCCGGGAACGCACCGTCCATCACCCAGGCCGCTGTTTTGGTGACGAACGCGCCGAGCAAGCGGGTCATCCTGGACGACTTCACATCAGCTATGTCTCCGAACACGATGACGATCAGTAATTTGCTGATTTCGGCTCCAGCGGGTTTTACCAACACACTGCAGCTTCTCAACGCGGGTTCGGTCACGCCGTTGCGGATCGTAAATGGACTCAGCATTGCCAACGGCGGAGTTGTGCTCGTCACGAATTCGGTATTGCGTGTGGATGGCGTCTCGGGCGGTGCGTTGAATCTGGATGGCGTCGTCCTCGCGCAACCGGCCGGCTTGATCGTCGCATCCAACGTCGTGATGAATGTTGGGAACTCCAGCGGAGGGACGCTCACCCTCGCCGGGGGTGCGCTCGTCGCATCGAACCTTCTGATCGCCACCACGGCGAATTCAACGGGCACGGTCTGGGTGACGGCCGGGCTTTTGGTCGTGACTAACGGCGTCGTCGTCTTGGGGTCGTCAGGAGTCGGCCAAATGACCGTGTCGAATGGAGCCGTCAACGCTCAGGCCGTGACGGTCGGCCGGAATGCGGGTTCCCAAGGCGCACTGACCATCGCCGGCGGCACCGTCACTGTCTCCGGCAGTGTGATTCTTGGGGATTGCGCGACGGGCGCGACCGGCAACCTGCTGGTCAGCGGTGGTCAATTGGCGGTAACTTCTTCCACCCACAGTGCGGTCCTTGATGTGCGCGATGGCACGCTCACCCTGATGGGAGGCGCGCTCAACATCGACAAGCTGGTGATCACGAACCTCTGCGGCCATTTCGTCCACACCGGCGGCACGCTGATCTACGGCACCGTCGTGCTCGATCCAAACCTCAGCGCCGCTGGCGACGGAATTCCAAACGGTTGGAAGCAGCAGTATGGCCTCGATCCGCTCGATCCGAACCTGGGCAGCAAGGACACCGACGGTGACGGGATGAGCAATCTGCAGGAGTTCCTCACCGGCACGGACCCCACCAACAGCGCGTCGTCCTTCCGCATTACGAGCGTGGTCGGCACCGGCAGCGACGTGCTGGTCAGTTGGATGACGGGAATCGGCAAGTCCAATGCGTTGCAGGCGACAGCGGGCGGTAGCTACACGACCAACGGCTTCATCGATATCTTTACCGTCACCAACGCCAGCGGCACTGTGACCAACTATCTCGACGTGGGCGGCGCGACGAACAAGCCTGCGCGGTATTACCGCGTGCGGCTAGTGCCGTAGTATAAATATCTTTCCTCTGGACATCGGATTCCGATAGTGGTAGTATGCGTGGCATGTGTTATTTGACAGGCCTACTTCGCGAGGATGCAAATACCCCTCACCTCAATCCTTTGCTCCGAACTCCGGTCCGGAGGCTCGTCGCGTCTCGCAGACTCGGCTCCCCCCAAGGGGAGAGGAGCGGGTCGCAAAAACATGTGTTTCTGCGAAACGAACC
>JBGOTY010000398.1:0-2782 GCA_041476745.1 Verrucomicrobiia bacterium
ATGCCGAACCCGCGCTCCGTAAAGTTCAGCCCGTTGCGGACCGATCGCCCGATGCCGTCGTCGGCCTTCCACAGGATGAAATCCGTAGCGACTCCTCCCTGCATGATGAAATCCTCGATGAGATGCCCGACTTCGTTGTCCACGAACGCCGTGCACACGGCCGTCTTCAGTCCAAAACATTTGCGCAACCCGCGCGAGACATTGTACTCACCGCCGCCTTCCCACGCCTTGAACTCGCGCGCCGTGCGGATGCGTCCCTCACCCGGATCCAGCCGCAGCATGATCTCCCCCAGGGAAAGTTGGTCGAACGTGTATTTCTCACGAAGTTTCAGTGGCATCGATGCAGTCCTTTCAAACAGTCACACTCTTAAACAAGGTCAAATCCCACGGTTTCTCGCCGCACTCTTTCGCGATCTCGTTGAAAGCTTCCACCTCGGCTTTGGAAAAGAGCAGGCCGCCGTGTTTCTTCGTCAACTCCGCCGCTTGCGCTTCCGGTTGGCCGGGGAGGATGCACTTCTCGTTGCCGTGCCCGAGGATGTCCTGGATGACGGCCTTGACATTGTCTGACTGGTTCCGTCCCTTGGCGAACGCACCGCCGCTCATCGCGTCTGGATGAATGCATTGGAAGAAAAACACCGGGGTGTGCCTCTCATCGTCCTTCATCTCGTAGTGGCCGCGAATGGTCGGTAGCGAACCACCGACAAACGCCCCGTACAATTCGTCGATCAACCCGAGGCCATAACCTTTGTGCGCGCCGAACGGCAACAGTGCGACCGCCTTGTCCGGATCGGTCGTCGGATTCCCATCCTTGTCGACAGCGCAATTTGGCGGAAGCGGTTTGCCCTCGCGTTTGAGTTGTTGAACGCGTCCCATCGCCACGGTCGATGTCGCCCAATCGATGACAATGGGGAATCCAATCGCTTTCGTTGTCGGGAACGCCCACGAATGCGGATTCGTCCCGAGCGTTGGGAATTTGCCGCCGAATGGAACAACCTCCGCAAGCGCCGACGTGCAGCAGGTATAGGCGATGTAACCTTTCTGCGCCGCGTCCATCACATAGCCCCCACCCCACAAGTAATGAAAAGCGTTGTCGACGCTGACGGTGCCGACACCGAATTCATCGGCGAGTTTCATGCAGGTCTCCATCGCGCGATAGGCGACGGGCTGACCAAGTTTTTTCTGCGCATCCCAAACGCGGGCGGCCTTGAACTTCGTCGGAATCTCGCGAATCTTCGCGCCCGGCACGCAACCGCCAACCGTGCTGCCAAACAAATGATCCAGATGCAGCGCCTTGATACCATTGTGCGTGCGAATCCCATGCGTGGACGCCGAGGCGCAAAACCGCGCCGCATCCGCCGCCTCATCCGCGGCATAACCGCGATGGCGATAAGCTTTCTCGACCAGTGCATTGTGTACCGCCTGCGGAACAACGTAATAAGTTTCGCCCATGATCGATTCCCTGAATCTGTGCTACACGATGTACGCCCGCGAGGTCGTTGTACCCCCGTGTCCGGTCCAGTTGGTGTGGAAGAACTCGCCGCGCGGTTTGTCCAGGCGCTCGTACGTATGCGCCCCGAAGAAGTCGCGCTGCGCCTGCAGCAGGTTCGCGGGCAGGCGCTCGGCGCGGTAGCCGTCGAAATACGTCAGCGCGGAACCAAGGCACGGCACGGGGATGCCGAGCTTCGTGGCCTGCACGATCACACGTCGCCACGCGGTCTGCCGCTTGCCGACGGCGCTCTTGAAAAACTTGTCCAGCAGAAGATTGACGAGATCGGACTTGCGGACGAACGCCTTCTTGATGTCGCCAAGAAATGCCGAACGAATGATGCAGCCGCCGCGCCACATGAGGGCGACACCGCCGTAGTTGAGGTTCCACTTGTACGTCTTCGCCGCGGCGCGCATGAGCTGGTAGCCCTGCGCGTAACTGACGATTTTTGAGGCGTAAAGCGCCGCGCCCAGATCGTTGACGAACTTGATTTTATCGCCCTTGAACGTCGACACGCGCCCCTTGATCTGCTTCGATGCTTCGACCCGCTCGTCCTTGACCGCCGACAAGCAACGCGCGAACACCGCCTCCCCGATCAACGTCAGCGGCATGCCGTCGTCGAGCGCGGCCACGACTGTCCATTTGCCCGTCCCCTTCTGGCCCGCCGCGTCGAGGATCACGTCGAGCACCGCCTGCCCGGCTTCGTCCTTGTACGCGAGAATGTTGCTCGTGATCTCGATGAGATAGCTGTCGAGTACGCCCTTGTTCCACTCCCCGAAAATCTTGTGCATCTCCTCATTGGTCAAACCCAGCCCGCGCTTCATCAGGTCATAAGTCTCGCCGATCAATTGCATGTCGCCGTACTCGATGCCGTTGTGGACCATCTTGACGAAATGGCCTGCGCCGTTTTCGCCAACCCAGTCGCAACACGGTTCGCCCTCGGGAGTCTTCGCGCAAATCTTCTGGAAGATGCCCTTGATATGCGGCCACGCGGCGGGACTGCCGCCGGGCATCAGCGAAGGCCCGTTCAACGCGCCCTCCTCGCCGCCCGACACACCCGTGCCGACGTAAAGCAGCCCTTTGCTCTCGACGTATTGGACGCGGCGAATCGTGTCGGTGAAACGGCTGTTGCCGCCGTCGATGAGAATGTCCCCCGCTTCGAGGTGCGGAAGCAACTGCTCGATAAGATCGTCCACCGCCTGGCCCGCCTTGACGAGCATCATGACCTTGCGCGGGCGTTTCAAGTTGGCCGTCAGCTCCTCGATACTGTGGCAGCCGATGATCGTCTGGCCCTTG
>JBGOTY010000399.1:0-2634 GCA_041476745.1 Verrucomicrobiia bacterium
ATCTCGGCGATGGGGCTGGCCATCTTGAACGAACGCTCGAGGCTCGACATGATCGTGTGCACCTCGGCCAGCACGGCGGGTGCCTGCACGGAACCGCCCATAAAAAACGGATGGCCAAACGCCAGGATGCGGTTCTTCTCGACGTACGTGGCCGTGCCAATCGCTGTGGCGTCCATATCGCCGCGAATCAATTGCACGCCGATCGCACCACCGGGTTCCATATCGCCGCTGCGGTGCGGCAAGACCCCGGCGCCTGCGCCGCCGGCCGCCATCGGCATCATGCCGAAGCCCGTAAATTTCGAGGCAAACCGCTCCAGCACGCGCGAACTGAAGCCGCCAAGCGAGAGAGGCGTAAGCAACGGGTGTGGCGTGCCAAAGTCGTCCGCAGTCCTGGCGAAGGCGGCGTTCGGCAGGGCGAACGGCGCGGACATGGATGACGTGCGACCAAGCGACATGGATGCGTTGATGGTCGACGGAGCCACGATGGGCAGTTTCAGCTTCGCCATCATGTTATGGATGGGTGTGACACCGGCCAGCGGTTCGTTCTCAAACGTCCAGCCGTAGGCGAGCGCGCCAATGAGCTTGCCGTCGATGTACACCGGGCTGCCGCTCATGCCCGCGATGACTTTATGTTTCTCCAGGTCCGCGCCGCTCATGCGGATGAGAATCATGTCCTGTCTGGGCAACGCATTCCGCAGTACGCCGATGATCTCGACGTCGAAGCGCGCGGGCTTGGTCCCCTTGAACACCGACAGACCATAGCCCTTCATGCCCGGACTGAGCTGCTCGGGCCGCAACGTATCCGCGGCGAAACCCGGACGCACCGCGCCCAGCAGCGAGAGGAGCAAGAGCGCGAGCGTTCTCATCATGGCGTTGGCTCTTTGGACGCCGGTGGCGCGGTTTGCGTTGAGAAAGAGCGATCCGCAGTTTTGTCTCTGGGTCGGTCGAAAATAAAACGCGAGACCTTGTCGTAATACAAATCAAACGAATCCAACGAATGGACAAAAGCATCGCAGTGGGCGCCGTGGATCTCAACGAGTTCCTTCGGTTCATGCGCAAGCGCGCAGAGGCGGCGGGAATCATTGAACGACACCACACTGTCTTCGGCGCTGTGGATGATCAAGACCGGCATGTGCACGTCGCGGATCTTGGTCAAGGAATCGAATTTATTGCGAAGGAGAAACTGCCACGGGATCAGCGGCCAGGCATCCTCGATCTTCTCGATGACCGACGCGGACGCGCCTTCCGTGATCAGGCCCGCCGCCGGCACCTTCGTGGCCAGGTCGATCGCCACGGCCGCGCCCAGATCTTCACCGTAAAGGTAGAGGCGCTCGGGTTTCACGTGGCGTTTCTCCGTCAGGTAGAAGTAGGCGGCGAGGGCATCGCTGGCCAGTCCGCTTTCACTCGGGGTGCCACCGCTTTTGCCGTAACCGTGGTAGTCGACGGCGAACACATCCGAGCCCATGTCGTGAAGGAGGTGAACCTTCTTGAGATAGTCGCTGATGTTACCGACCCCTCCATGAAAAAAGAGCAGCGTCGGAGGCGGCGCATTGGTTCCAGACGCTTCCTCCGGCGCGTGCGCCGGGACAAACCACCCTTGAATGTTCACGCCATCGTCGGTTTCCAGGGCGATGTTGTCAAAGGATAGTTTGGCGTCGCGGGGCGTTTTCTTGATGAACATACTGGGGGCGAAAACGAACTGCTGCTCGTAGTTGCGCATCACGAGATAAACGCCACCCACCAAAAGCAGAAGCAGCGTTAACCGGAGCCAGGATCGTGTTCTGCGTTTCATGAGAGAATAAACATACCCTTGGCTGCCCAGTACATACTGGCAATCTGCGGTGTCGTGCAACCCGAAAATCTTCCCAGGCCACGGGAACGCCACAACCTGTCTGCTCCCGAGGCGTGGACTCCCTCGGTGTTCATCAACCATGCCACAAGACTGTGACGCCGCTGTCCGCAACAGGTACACAAACTGGAAAACCAACCGTGCAAATTTGTTTGTCGGTGTTATCATTACTTCCTTAATCGCTTGGGTTTTGTGCCAAAATACGACTGAAACACTTTTATTTCTCGCAATTCTCACCAGCGGCATATTCCCTGCTCAATTGTGTCCAGTTGACAATGAGACGCTCCCATGGCGCAATCAACGGCCATCAAACTTGACGCTCGGGAGTGGTCCCCACGCGCCCGACTCTATGGAATGGCGCTGGTGATCACGCTCTCGTACCTGCTCATCGGGCGGCTCAACAACGATAACGATTCGTGGGTCCAGGTCAGTTTGCCATTGAGCAGCGCCTCCCTGCTCCTGGTATCACTCGCCGCTGCCGAAACCTACCTCCACGTCCAGCGCACACAGCGGAACCATGAAGAACTTCAGGCGACCCGCTCCCGCGAAATTGAGCTTTCGCAACGGCTCGCCTTCCAAAGGCAATCCACGCTCAATCAAATCTCCCGCGCCTTGATTGATAAACTCGATGTCGCGCAAATCTCGCCGGAAGTCCTTGAAAAAATCGCGCAGTTCTTTGAGGCTGACGTCGTCGCGGCATGGATCATTGAGAAAAACGGCCAGGCGCACTTCGTCCTCAAGGGCGCGTTCGGCTTTACAGCACACAACGTCGAGCAACTCGAGGC
>JBGOTY010000400.1:0-2616 GCA_041476745.1 Verrucomicrobiia bacterium
CATCCTGCGCCGCCGCGTCGATGTCGCGGTCGAGATTGAATTGCAGAATGATGGTTGAGTTGCCAAAGGAACTCTGCGAGGTCATCTGGGCCAGGCCACTGATCTGGCCGAACTGGCGTTCGAGGGGTGTGGTGGCGGACGACGCCATTACGTCCGGACTTGCCCCGGGATACTGCGCGGTCACCTGGATGGTGGGAAAATCAACCGGCGGCAACGCCGAGATGGGCAAAAGTATGTACCCCAGCAATCCCATCAGCACCACGCCCGCCATGAGCAGCGAGGTGGCGACCGGCCGATGGATGAAGGGTTCCGATATGTTCACGGACGTCAGCGGTCAGGGTGCGGCATCCGCCGGCTTGGCGGATTGAGCCGGCTTCACGTGCGAGCCGATTTGTAATCGGTACTGGCCATCGACCACGATTTGTTCGTTGGGCTTGAGCCCTTCGTCGATCAGCGCCTCGCCCTTTTCGATCTGCGCGACCTTCACCGCGCGGACTTCCACGGATTGATCGTCCTTGATTACGAAGATGTATGAGCCATCGGGTCCGCGCTGCACCGCGGAGGCCGGCACGACGAGGCCGCCCTTGCGCGTGGTCAGCAGGAGGCGCGCGTTCACAAACTGGCCCGGCCAAAGCCGCAGGTCATCGTTCGCAAAAGTGGCCTTCAGCCGAATGGTGCCGGTGGTGGTGTCGATTTGATTATCGATCACCGCCAGCTTGCCTTCGCCCAACAGCGTCGTGTTATCGCGATCCACCGCCAGGACGCTGACCTCGCTCGACGACAGTTCCTTTTGAATCTCGTTGAGCGATTGTTCCGGCAGCGTGAAGACCACGGAAATCGGGTGCAGTTGGGTAATGACCACGAGGCCATTGGCGTCGGTGGCATGGACGATGTTTCCCTGGTCAACCAGGCGAATGCCGGTGCGGCCATCGAGGGGGGAGGTGATCGTCGTGTAGTCGAGTTGGACCTTGGCGCTATCGATCGCCGCCTGGTCGGCCTTGACGGTTGCCTCCAGTTGGGCGACAAGCGCTTTCTGGGTGTCGTACGCCTGCTGCGTGGCGATTTTTTGGGCGATCAGTTCGGCGAACCGTTGCAGATCCAATCGGGCATTGGCCAGTTGCGACTCATCCTGCGCCTTCCTGGCTTCGGTCTGCTCGAGCTGGGTCCGAAACGGATCGGGATCGATTTGGGCTAGCAGGTCGCCCGCATGCACGTCCTGTCCCTCGACGAAGGCGACTTTCTGGAGTTGACCATCGACCCGGACATGAATGGTGACGGTATTGAAGGCCTGGACGGTGCCGAGTCCATCCACATAGATTGGCACGTCTTTCTGGACAACCTTGCCCTCGACGACGGGTACGGCTGGCGGCCCGGAGTGGGTGGCGGCAGCCGCCTTTTTTGCGGAAGCCGCGCGGTAGTAACGCACCGCCCACACGATTCCCGCGACGAAAACGATCCCCACGACGCATAAGGCGACGAGAATGCCGAGGCCCAGAGTCTTCGGTGAAGAGACGTTTCCTTTCGGCGCCTGAAAATGTTTCGCCGACCCATCAGCGGTCGTCGGGTCGGGCTGATCCAAACGTTGTCGGTCTTGAACTTGGTCGTGTTTCAGCATGGTTTTAGACAGGTCCGGTCAGATGGACGTTCAGTTTAACACCAAATCCAAGGGACAGTTGTCAAAATAGGTCATGGGCGGACGATGTCAAACGGCGGGATTTACGATAGCAGTTTCACCGAGGACACGCAATCCGGCAATCGGGATGCGGGATGTCCTGAGAGCGCCTTATCTGTTCCGATATTTCTTCGGCTATAGCTATTCGTTCTGAGGGACGAGACCCGCCGCCTTGAACCGTTGAAGTCGTTGTTCACCCAAATATTGAAGAAGATCGGTCTCCAATTGCTGGCGCGCGTCGTGTTCAAAGGGATCTGTTTGGACAACTGGAGAGTCTTTACTTTCTGCGTCCGTGGTTTCGAGAGTCTGTGGGGCTCGGATTCTGTGGTCTTCAAGGGATTTGTCAAACGTAACAAACTTCTGATAGAGGTAGGTGATGTCTCCATCGGAAAGCTGCCATAGTTGCTGGTACTGCTTCATCTGTTGGTATCGAAAGTCATTTCCCTTCTTGAAGTCCTCGAATCTTTGACTGCCCAGGATGCGTGTCAAATCAGACTCCGCAGCAAGATCCAGCGCCCGTCGCTTGTCGGCATAACTGGCATCTTTCGGCGCTGATTCGAGTTCTTGCTCCGCTTCCATATTCTTTCGCGCAGCCTGAACCAACTCAGCAAATTCCTGCGCACTGAGATTCAAATGCCGAGTTTCGGATTTCAGCCCCGCGATCAGATTCTCTCCCTCGACCTCTCGACGGCCTTGCGTGAGCAACGCGGCCCGCTCCTTCTGATAGTCATCATCCAACGTCTTCCGTTGCTCGTTGTAGTCCAAGGGATCAAGTTTGCCATCCTCACGTGCCTGAGTGAGATCGCGAACGTGCTCCTCATGTTGTTTTTCAACACGGTAAAGCCGATCGGATTCTGCCGTTGTAAGCACGAATTCGCTGGCGGCGCTCCGCAAAAGCCTCTGCTTGTTCCAATGTTCAAAGCCATCGTCGCCCAACAGTGCGG
>JBGOTY010000401.1:0-2578 GCA_041476745.1 Verrucomicrobiia bacterium
AGGAAGTAGAGGAACTTGCCGTCCGGATCGAACGATGGTGAAACATCCTGCAACACGGGCTCTGTTACCTGGTGCACCTTCCCCGTCTTCACCTCGCAGATGCGAATCGCGGACGTGTGCTGGCTTAACGCGCAACTGTAGGCAATCCAGCGTCCATCTGGCGACCAATCGAACCCCGCGATCTGCGCCCACGCGCTTTTATCCAGCACCCGGGTCTTGCGCGACTTCAAATCGACGAGCAGCAACTCATTGCGGTGGTTCGAGAGCGCAACTTGATCGGCCTTCGGGTCCACGCGCATCTCGATGACCCGACCGATGCCGAGTCCGCTCAGGCGCGTCGTCTTCGCAAAACCATCCGTACTGTGAATTTCCAGGGTTTCTTCGCCCTCGGCGTCGCTGACGAGCGCGATCCGCTTGCCGTCATTGAGCCAGCGCGGCAGGCGATGGCGCGCGGCGTCCACTTCGCCGTGTTGCAGGACCGGGCCCTCCCAATTCCCCATCGTGAAACATTTCCCGCGCGTGCCCAGCGCAAGCAGGTGGCCTTGCGGATGCGGTTCAAAGGCGTCCAAATACTTCGCCGCGTCCACGAATTTCCGTTGCCGCTGCGTCCGCGGGCTGTCGTACTCCATCTCGACCCTGGCGGTCGCGTTCGTGGCGGGATCGAACACAAACAAGTCTGCGCCCGCGTGGTAAACGACGCGGCGGCCGTCGGTCGCGGGATGGCGCGCATAGAAGTCTTCGTGACGCGTGTGCCGCTTCAGGCCCTTGCCGGTTGGCGTGCAGGACCAGAGATTGCCGACCGATTCGTGGTCGGAAAGAAAATAGATGCGCGAATCGATCCACAGCGGACGGGAGAGATTACCCTTCAGTTGGATCAGCCGTCGGAATTGTCCCTTGCCGGTGGGGTCGATCCATAGATCGCCCGCCGTCCCGCCCCGATAACGCTTCCAGCGCGCGGGATCGAGCGCATTGCGACCGATGACGCAACCGCCGTTTGGCCCAAACGAAATCGACTGGGCGGGTCCTGTCGGCAGCAATTCCGGCGCGCCGCCGTCCAGCCCGATGGTCCACAAACGCGGGGGACCACCGAAGGGTTGTTGCGCGTTGGTGTTGAAAATGATTTTACCCGAATCGGTCCAGCCGACGACCAGCGTGTTCGTCCCCAGATACGTGAGTCTTTGCGCTTCGCCGCCTTCGGCGGGCATGACGTACACTTCCAGGTTGCCCTCATCGCGTCCGCTGAACGCCAGCCATTTGCCATCATCCGAGAGCGCGGGATGGCTGACCGATCCCAAGCCGGAGGTGAGCCGGCGGGCGATTCCGCCACTGGCGGAAACCGTCCAAAGATCATCGTCGCTGACAAATACAACGGTGCTGTTGTGAATTGTCGGAAATCGGTAGTAGCCCTGAGTTTTCATGAAATCCCTGTCGAGTTATACGAGGCCGGTTTTCGTTGTGGAAGAACAAATTCTCTCATGCGCCATCCCCAATTCGCGCAACAGTTCGGCGCTCATGGCAATCCCGCGGTGGAAATTGGCCAGATCCATCTTCTCGTTGGGCGAATGCCAGTTGTCGTCGGGCAACCCGAGCCCGACCAAAATGATCTCGCCGCGCAAGTTCCGTTTGAAGACGTCGAGGATCGGCAACGAGCCACCCTCGCGCGCGAACACGGGCTCTCGCCCAAACGCCTTCCGCAACGCGACCGCCGCCGCCTTCGCCCCACGACCGCGCGGAGATTCGTGGAAAGGATGGGAATGATGGCCCTGTGTGATGGTCAACCGCGCGGAAGGCGGGCAGATTCGCCGCAAATGCCGCGTTACGAGCTGCGCGATCTCTTCCGGTTGCTGGTTGGGAACAAGTCGGCACGTAATTTTGGCCCCTGCCCAAGCCGGCACAATGGTCTTGGTTCCAGGTCCCTGATACCCGCCGAGAATGCCGTTGATCTCGAAGGTCGGCCGGGCCCAGCGCCTTTCGAGCGTCGTATATCCCTTTTCACCCGCGAGAGACGGCACCCCGAGGAACCGGGCGTAGGCGCGTTCGTTGAACGGGAGACGGCGAAATTGTTCGCGCTCCCATTTTTCCAGCGGACGCACGTCCTCGTAAAAGCCTGGCACCACAACGTGACCGTTCGCGTCCACACAGGCTGCCAGCAACCGGGCCAGGGTCATCACTGGATTCGCCACGCTGCCGCCAAACACGCCGGAGTGCAGGTCGCGTGACGGCCCATCCACGCGGACTTCCAGCGCAGCGATGCCGCGGGTGGCGTACGTGATCGTCGGGTGGTCCCTCGAAAACATGGAGGTGTCGGAGACGATGACGTAATCCGCGCGCAATTGCTTCGCGCGCTGTTTCACGAACGACACGAGGTTCAGGCTGCCGACTTCCTCCTCGCCTTCGATGAGGAACGTGACGTTTACGGGAAGTGGCGTGCGCGTTTTTCGGTAGGCCTCGACGGCTATGACGTGCGCGAAGAATTGCCCCTTGTTGTCGGATGCGCCGCGTCCGAAAAGCTTGCCGGCACGTTCCACGGGCTCGAACGGCGAAGTCTTCCACAATTCAAAAGGTTCGGGTGGTTGCA
>JBGOTY010000402.1:0-2578 GCA_041476745.1 Verrucomicrobiia bacterium
AGCAAGTTCGGCCTCAATTACATCGGCCTCGACGGCAACATCGCCTGCATGGTCAACGGCGCGGGCCTTGCGATGGCCACGATGGACATCATCAAGTACTACGGCGGTTCGCCGGCCAACTTCCTCGACGTCGGCGGCGGCGCCAGCACCGAGCAGGTCACCGAGGCGTTCAAGATTTTGTGCGACGACAAGAACGTCAAAGGCATCCTCGTGAATATCTTCGGCGGCATCATGAAATGTGATGTGATCGCCAATGGCATTCTCACCGCCGTCAAGCAGGTGAACGTCGGCGTGCCGCTGGTCGTCCGCCTCGAAGGCACCAACGTCGAATTGGGGAAGAAGATCTTGAAAGAGAGCGGCCTCGCCATCATTCCCGCGGACTCGATGGCCGATGCCGCACAGAAGATCGTCCTGGCCGCGAAGTAACCGAACATGAAACTCTATCTTTATTACGAAAACGTCCAGCATCCGCTGGTGGTCGATATTCCCGATAGCGAAGTCGATGGGTTCCTGCAGGAATATGAGGAGGCGTTGCATGACACTTCCGTCGAGACCTTCCAGTGGAAGAACTCGAGCTTCCGCATCGGCGGCCTGATGGCCATCGTGCATGAGAAACACACCACGGTGCGCCCATGAGCATTCTGGTCGACCAGAACACGCGGCTGATCGTCCAGGGCATCACCGGCACCGCGGGCAAATTCCACGCCGAGCAATGTCTCAAGTACGGGACGAAGCTCGTGGGCGGCGTCACACCGGGCCGCGGTGGGGAAGCCATTCAACTCGACTCGCAGAAGATCCCCGTCTTCAACACTGTCAGCGAGGCCGTGCGCGAGACGGCGGCAAATGTCTCCTGCATCTTCGTCCCCGCGCCGTTTGCGGCTGACGCGATCCTCGAGGCGGCGGACGCGGGCATCCCGTTGATCATCGCGATCACCGAGGGCATTCCCGTGATCGACATGGTGCGCGTGAAACGCGCGCTGCAAGGCACGGACGTGAAACTCATTGGCCCGAATTGCCCCGGCATCATTACACCGGAGGCCTGCAAAATCGGCATTATGCCCGGTTATATTCACAAAACCGGCCCGGTCGGCGTGATCTCGCGGAGCGGGACGCTCACGTATGAAGCCGTGTGGCAGCTCAGTTCGCGCGGCATCGGCCAGTCCACCTGCATCGGCATCGGCGGCGATCCCGTCAAGGGTCTCGACTTCATCGATCTGCTGGAGATGTTTGAGACCGACCCGCAGACGGAAGCCGTGATCGTCATCGGCGAAATCGGCGGTAACGCGGAGGAAGAGGCGGCGCTCTGGATCAAGGACAACTTCACCAAACCCGTCGCTGCGTTCATCGCGGGCGCAACCGCGCCGAAAGGCCGCCGCATGGGCCATGCGGGCGCGATCATCAGCGGCGGAAGCGGTTCCGCCGCGGACAAGATCAAGGCCCTCGAAACCTGCGGCATCGCCGTCGCCAAAACCCCCGCCGAAATGGGCGAGACACTCGTCAAGCTGATGAAGTAAGATGGAGGGTGACGGGTCATTCCGTCCATCCATGGACCAGCGCGAATCCACAACGACGCCAGCCACGCGCCGCACGATTCCACACGAGGAATTGATGCAGCTCCCGATTGTGCGATATCGGGGCGCAATCCATTTTATCGGAACTGAAAAAGACTTACACCGCGCCTTGCAGGAGATCCGCTGTGAGCACGTGGTAGGATTCGACACGGAGACCCGTCCAACGTTTCGCAAGGGTCAGTTCCACGCTCCCAGCCTTGTGCAGATCGCCACCGGCCACGCTGTGCACCTTTTTCAGCTCGCGCGGCTGGATTGCTCGCACGCGCTGGCGGAAGTGTTCGGGAACGCGCAGATCATCAAGGCGGGAGTGGCCTTGGCGCGCGATCTTTCGGAACTGCAAAAGCTGTTTCCGTTCAAGCCGGAAAATGTGGTCGATCTTGGAGATATCGCCAAGCATCGTGGAATGGCCCAAACGGGTCTGCGCAATCTGACGGGATTGTTCCTCGGCGGCCGCATTACGAAAGGCCCGCAAACATCGAATTGGTCGCAGCCGTCCCTGTCGCCGAAACAACAACTGTACGCGGCCACGGATGCCTGGGCCTGCCGCGAGTTGTACCTCCGCTTTGAAACTCTCGGTTGGTTGCCCGCGTCGCAACACCCGTAAACGAAGGCGCTAACCGCACAGCCGCAATATCTTACAGCGCGCTGATCCTCCCGTTCCAAAAAAGTCGCAGGTAGTTGTTGATATTCCTACGCTTTGCTGTATGGTACAGGCCGCTAGCAGAGAGATGCAGTCCGCAGTGAGATTGGTAGATTGTCAGTCAGGCCTCGTAGCTCGGTGACAGTCCGAAACCCGAAAACGGGAACAGTCACTGAGACCTCCTTCCGCAGCAGAAAGAATAAATAAACCAATGGCTACCAAGCTATTCGTAGGCAACCTATCGTTCAATACCACTGAGGGCGACATCCTCGACCTGTTCAAGCAGGCCGGCAACGTCAGCAGCTGCGAACTCATCATGGACAAGTTCACGGGCAAGTCCCGCGGCTTTGCGTTCGTCCAGATGGGC
>JBGOTY010000403.1:0-2531 GCA_041476745.1 Verrucomicrobiia bacterium
ATGTCGAGCATGTCCACGTACGCGCCTTCCACGGTGGGACGGTAATAAAACATCAGGAGCACGCCCGTCAGCGTCAGCACGAGGAAGAGGAAAAAACTCAGGCCGCCGGCGCACCACGTGTAGCGCAATTTCACACCGCTCGTGCGCACTTTCGTCGGGTGCAAGTGCAAGAACACGTTACCCAGGACGATGAGCACGCGTTTGCGGTCGGTATTCGGAATGCCGACGCGAAAGATCGATTTCTTGATCTGCGAATCCAGAACTGTGTTTTTGAGTTTGTTCAGCATGGCTCTTTACACTGCAATGAAGGCGCGCGGATCGTCGAACTCGCCTTTTTCCCAGAAGAACAACCGTCCCTCGTTGACGACAATCTGCCCGTCGTCCGCCAGGGTAACTTCATAGCGCCGCATCGGAAACGGCGCCGGACCTTCAAAATTGATGCCGTCGATGGTGTAACCGCTGCCGTGACACGGGCACTTGAACTTGCGTTCGCCTTCCATCCAGTTTGGCGTGCAACCGAGGTGCGTGCACACGGACTGGATCGCGAAGATGCGGCTGTCGTGGTTCACCACCCACATGCGATGGGCCGCCTTAAACGATTCATCAACTGTGTTGGGCGCAAAATCGGTCGGCGGCCCGACTTTGAAGACGTCGACCCGGGTGAAATCGACACGCGGCACCATGAATGCAAAGAGCGCCGTCAACCCGCCCCCGAGCGCGGCGGCGAAAGTCGCCCACGCAAGCGCGAGACTCACAAGGAATTGCCGACGCGGCATGGGCTGGCCCGAGGGATCGAGGATCCCTTTGGCCTTCAAACGACGCACCGCTTCTTCGCGCGGACTCAAGGGTTGCCCCTGTTGGGGTTTGTCCGCGCCCACAAATTTCATCTCTGCCATGGCTACTTGTGTTTCAGATTATTGAGCTGCTGAATCGCAGCATTGCGCACCCGCAAATCCGTTTCGCGGATGCTCATTTTTTCCAGCAGCGGGGTGGCCTTTGACGGATCCAATTTCGCCACCCACATCACCGCCGCCACCCGGTACCGCTGGATGTTCTCTGCCAGCGGGCGACCCTCCTTCGGCATCAATTCAGTAACACGGTCAACGTATTCCTTGTCAAGCAACCTCGCCAATACATCCCACGCAGCGGCGTTCCCCTTGCTCGCCAGCCCGAAGGCCGCATTCCACTTCACCAGTTCGTCCGGATCGTTGAGCGACGCTTCCAACACAACGCGCGCCCCCGGACTGGTCATCGACCCGAGCACGTACACCGCCATCAGGCGCACCGACTGCTCATCACTGTGGGTCAGTTCAATGACCCGTGGGGCCGAGGCTTCATCGTCAAGCCGCCCCAGTGCCCACAGGCAATTCTTCACCGTCTCGGCGTCACCGTCATCAAGCCCCTCGCGCAACGGCGCGACGGCCTGGCGCTCTCCCAACAAGCCGAGCACCAATGCCAGGTACCGCCTCGTCTTCGGGTCCTGGCCCTTCGACTCTTCAAAGACCTGCGCGATGTCCGTGACGGCGTGCGGGTTTTTTGCGAGAAACTGCTCGCGATCCGCGCTGATTTGGGCTGTGACGTCGAAAATTCCCTGCCAGCGTTTCGAGTCCTGGATGTAAGTCAACAGATACTGCGCCTGCCGGGTGCGTTGTTCGCCCGAACTGGCGCGGAGCGCGCCCAGGTAGTCATCCAGCCCCTTGCGCTCAGCCGTCAGCCACATGAACAGCCCCGCCAGGGCCACGCAGAACAGCACGACCGCCAGCGGAATCACAAACAGTTGCACCGCCAGCGTGGCGAACGTCGATTTCTCTGCTGGTAGTTCCGCCATGCCTGGCGAAGGCGCTTCCCCTGACTGCTTTGCGTCACTCATTTGAAAGAACTAATGCTTCTCCAACTGAGACGGCAACATCGCCGCCCGATGGGTCGGAGCATTCGGCACGATAATGGCATCCTTGTCACAGACGATCTCGCACAGCCGGCACGCCACGCATTCTTCCGCCACGACTTCGGCCACTTTATAGTGGACCGCGCCCGTGCGTGTGGGGTCTTCAATCATATGAATGCAGTCGAACGGGCAGATATCCACGCAGAATTCGCAGCCCGTGCAGTCGTCCACGATGACCTTGGCCTTCGGGATCTGGCTCGGCTTGATGCGCGTCACGAGGTTGCCGTACTGGTCCTGGATGCACGAGACGGGACAATAAATCGCGCACACCCCGCAGTCGATGCAGCCCTCCGGGTGGATGACGTACAACTCCTTCGACTTGCCGCTGATGGTGTCGACGGGACATTTCAACTCGCAGACCGTGCAGCCGATGCAGGTGTCTGTAATGAAATACGCCATGCTTTTTCGCTATCGTTCTGGTGCCCAACCCATACCGTGACTCAATGCGACTCTACCCGACTCAACGCGACCCACTTTGAGAAAACTTTCACAAGGAATATAAGCAGCTACGCCCCAAAGTGCAATAGCTTTTCTGCCGACAAAAGTGAGGTTCTGGCTTGCCTGTCGCCTTTTCAACGAATCGGCG
>JBGOTY010000404.1:0-2509 GCA_041476745.1 Verrucomicrobiia bacterium
CGAGTGGAAGAAGCCAAAGGAAGAGCGCGAGAAGCAGATTGTCGAGCGCGTGGAATTCGAGCTAAAGATCATGGAGAAGACGGGATTCGTTAGCTACTTCCTGATCGTCTGGGACTTCGTGCACTTCGCGAGGAGCAACGGGATTCCCGTCGGTCCGGGCCGCGGCAGCGCGGCCGGCAGCGTGGTGGCGTACCTGCTGAAGATCACCGACATCGATCCGCTCCGCTACAATTTGCTTTTCGAGCGCTTCCTGAATCCCGAGCGCATCTCGCCGCCCGATATCGACATGGATTTTTGCTACAACCGACGGCCGGAAGTCATCGATTACGTCCGCAAGAAATATGGCGACGATCGGGTCGCGCAAATCATCACCTTCGGCACGCTCGGCGCGAAGATGGTGGTGCGCGATGTGGGCCGCGTGATGGGCCTGAGCTACGGCGATTGCGACCGCATTGCGAAGATGATCCCGCCCGACATCGGGATGACACTGAAGAAGGCCATGGATATCAATCCCGAACTGAAGACGGCCTATCAAAATGAGCCGAACGTCAAGCGCGTGATCGATTACGGGTACACTCTCGAAGGGATTTCCCGTAATGCCTCGACACACGCAGCCGGCGTGGTAATCGGCGCGGAGCCGCTCACGAATATTGTGCCGCTGACCACCGGCACGAACTCAAACGAAATCGTCACCCAGTACTCGATGAATCCGTTGGGCGACCTCGGCTTGTTGAAGATGGACTTCCTCGGGTTGAAGACGTTAACGGTCATCAAGGACGCACTCGATATCATCGAGCAGACTACCGGACACCGCCTTGACATTGACAAAATTCCGCTCGAGGACAAGCTGACGTTCGACCTGCTGGCGAAGGCCAATACCATCGGTGTGTTCCAGTTGGAATCACAGGGGATGCGCGATTTGTGCCGCCGTATCGGTGTGGACTCCATCGACGTCATCATCGCGCTCATCGCGTTGTTCCGGCCCGGGCCGATGAACATGCTCGACGATTACGTCAACCGCAAGCACGGCAAGGTCAAGGTGGCGTACGACCACCCATTGCTCGATTCGATTCTCAAGGAAACGTTTGGCGTCTTTGTGTACCAGGAGCAGGTGATGCAGGCCGCCAACGTGTTGGCGGGCTACTCGCTCGGTGGCGCCGACGTGTTGCGTCGTGCGATGGGCAAGAAGAAGCCCGAGGAAATGGAGAAGCAACGCGAGACGTTCATCAAGGGTTGCCACGATAAGAACAAGATTCCCCGTCCCAAGGCCAACCAGATTTTCGATACGCTGGCGAAATTCGCGGGGTACGGTTTCAACAAGTCGCACAGCGCAGCCTACGCCATCGTCGCGTACCAGACGGCGTGGCTGAAGGCGAACCACCCGGTTGAGTTCATGGCCGCGCTCCTGTCCAATGAACTGGCCAATACTGACAAAATCCAACTTTTCATCAACGAGTGTAAACGCATGGGCATCGAGGTGCAGGCACCCGATGTTAATGAGAGCGGCGTCCGCTTCACGGTGCGCGACGGCAAGATTCGCTTTGGCCTCGCGGCAATCAAGAACGTGGGTGAAGTCGCCGTGCAAAACGTCATCCAGGTGCGCGATACGAGCGGGCGGTTCGCGTCTTTCGAGGATTTTTGCACGCGTGTCGATCTCCGGATCGTCAACCGCAAGGTGCTGGAATGCCTTGCGAAGTGCGGCGCGTTCGATTCTTTGGGCGAGCCACGGGCCCAGGTTTTTGCGGCGGTCGAGTACCAGATGAGCCGCGCCGCCACGGTCCAGCGCGATCGCGAACGCGGTCAGGCAGCACTGTTCGACGTGGAGCCCGTAAACGCGCGGCAAAAAGCCACGGGCCAACGTCCGTCAGTCGAGTGGGCGCAGAGCGAAATGCTGGCGTTCGAGAAGGAATTGCTCGGCTTCTACGTGACGGGTCATCCATTGAGCGAGTATGCCGAGATTTTGAAGCGCTACGAACTGGCCTCGTCTGGGAAATTGGCCCAGCTTCAGGATGGGCAGGTGACGCGCATCGGCGGGATCATCAGCAAACTGGTGCCGAAGACGACGAAGCAGGGCAAGCCGATGGCGATCATGACGCTCGAAGACCTCGACGGGGCGGTAGAGGTCCTGGTTTTTCCCGAGTCGTACGCCCGGTTCGCACCGAACTTGAAAACCGATGCCGCGATATTTCTCAGCGGGATGATCAACTTGCGCGAAGACAAGCCGAAGATTGTGGCGGACCAGATCATCCCGCTGGCCGATGTGCCGAAGAAATTCACGAAAGCCGCGCACATCCGGATCTCCGCGGGCACGGCGGAAGATTCGACCCTCGCGCGCGTTCAGGAAGTTCTCCGAACGCACAAAGGTGAGGTGCCGGTCTTGCTCTGCTTCATCTATCCCGACGGCAAGCTGGTCTTCCTCGAAGCGCATGAACATTTCTCCGTGTCACCGACGCAACAGTTCGTGCGCGATGTGGAAGAAATTCTCGGTGAGGACAGTGTCTGGCTCAAG